>DAIDJT010000301.1 GCA_027451265.1 Bacteroidales bacterium
GAGGAGATGTTCATCAGTGCCGGCCGGAAGCTGGAAAAGGTCAGGCTCTCGGCTGATGCAAGGCCAATAATCAAAAACGATACCCTCAAGCTGAATGATTCGGTATATATCCTGATGAAGGATTTCATACCGGCAAGGCTGCCTCATCAGACCAATGACACAATCGTCCTTGTAATCACCGACACCCTCCCCGAGGTATCACTGGCACGGACTGACTTCCCGTTCAGATATCTGCGGAATCCTTACGTGAGCGATTCGCTGGTGGCAGCTGTCAACTCACTCGTCAGTTACATGGTGACACGTGATTCATCCCTGGTGCGTATCACCGGCGAGACCGGCCGAAGCACTGATATGTGGCTAAATGGTATGTCTGACAATCTTGTGCGGTTCTGGCTGCCTGACGGCGAAGGCGATTCGGTGACTGTCTGGATAGGCAATCCGCTCCGCAATACAATCACCCTTAAGGCAGAGGAAGGAGTTCTCTTCAGGAAACAGGCATGGCATGACAGGTATGTCGATACACGTGTCAATGTCACCACAGCACAGGAAGAGGATTTGCGACGTGTGACGCTGAGCAAGATCAGACCTGATCTCTGGAAATTCAAGACAGACCTTTCATACCTCCTGTCGCAGGGCATGATCTCAAACTGGGCGAAAGGGGGAGAAAGCAACATCTCATCCGTCCTGGATGTAACCTCTGCCATTAACTACAACAACAAGGTGACGAAGGTCAACTCAGCAACATCGGCCCGTTTTGCACTCGGGCTCCAGGCCTCAGGCAAGTACGGTGGCATAAGGAAAAACCTGGATATTTTCGAAATAAACTCGAAGATCAATCACAAGGCGTTCGGCAAATTCGACCTGTCAGGGATCTTCCAGTTCAAGTCACAGTTCCTCCCCGGGTTTACTTACCCCAATGATACCACGTCAATCATGGTTTCAAAGTTCTTCAACCCCGCCACCTTCATACTGGGTTACGGACTTGAATACAAGCCGGATAAAAACACTTCAATCAGCTTTTCACCGTTGTCATACAAGGGTACATTCGTTACTGACACGGCCAATATCAACCAGACCAAGTACGGTATTGCTGCAGATAAACGTTCCAAAAACGAGCTCGGTGCATATCTTACGCTAAACAGTAAGCTTGTCCTGTTTGAAAAGATAAATATGTCAAACAGGATTCAGCTGTTCAGCAACTTCCTTTCAAAACCGCAGAATGTTGACGTCGAATGGGAGATGATTGCCACAATGCCTCTGAACTGGTTCACTGACCTGAGGGTGAATGTACACATGATTTATGATGACAACACCCTCCTGCCGGTTTATGACAGGGGTGAGCCGGTGCTTGGCACTGACGGCAAGCAGAAGAAGGCACCCATGGTGCAGTTCAAGGAGCTCCTCGGCGTGAGTTTCGTGTTTAAGTTTTAGAGCAGCAGCAGGTCCAGCACAACGGCCAGCCCGAAGATCACCCCGGCTATCCCGTTTGTGGTGCCAAAGGCCAGGTCAACCCTGCTCAGGTCGTCAGGCTTAACTATCAGATGCTGGTAAATAAGCATGACAATGAAAACAGCTGCTCCGGCCCAGTAGATATAGCCGGCCCCCCCGGTGACACCTGCCACAGCCACCAATGCTACTGTCAGGGTATGAAGTGCTGTGGAAACCGCCAGGGCTTTGCCGCGGGACATCACCGCAGGTATTGAATAGAGTCCAGTCTCGCGGTCAAACTGGTCATCCTGGAGTGAATAGATAATATCAAATCCGCTGACCCATGTCAGTACGATGAGGGAGTATATCAGGGGCAGAAGGGCGAAGTGTCCGGTGACGGCTATGTATGCCCCTATGGGTGCAAGGCTCAGACCCAGTCCCAGTACCAGATGACACAGCGGCGTGAACCGCTTGGTGTAGCTGTAGCCAAGTATCACTGCCAGCGCCACCGGTGACAGAACAAGTGTCAGCCTGTTTAGCAGGGCTGCTGAGGCGATGAAGAGGAGGGAGCTTGCCACAACGAAAACCATTGCCTGGCGGGGGGTGATCTTTCCTGACGGTATCTCGCGTATGGTGGTGCGGGGATTGATGGAATCAAACCGTACATCAGCCCACCGGTTGAAGGCCATTGCCGCGCTGCGCGCGAAGACCATGCACGCCAGCACCAGGATGAAAGTTTTCAGTGAGAAGCCATAACCCGGCTCCGTGGCTCCGATGAAATATCCTGCAAGTGCAAATGGCAACGCGAAGACGGTATGACTGAACCGGACCAGCGAGAAATAATCGCGTGTCCTGCCAAACAGCTTCTTCATCTCAGTGTGGCCCCGAACTCGCGCTCAAAGGCTTTGATCAGAGCGCCCATTGTCTTTTCGATAGTCTTTTCCGTAAGTGTCTGCCTGTCGTCACGAAGGATGAAGCTTACGGCATATGACTTCTTGTCTTTCCCGATGGCTTCACTCTCATAAAGGTCAAACAGGTCAACCTCCTGTAGGATGTTCCTTTCGGTCCTGAAGGCCAGGTCGTGTATCTGGCTGAATCTTACTGATTTGTCAAGCAGCAGTGCAAGGTCGCGGCGCACCCACGGGTATTTCGGAAGTTCTCTGTACCTGATTGTGCGGGTCTTAATGAGCCTGATCACATTCTCCCAGTTGATCTCACCGTAGAAGACATCCTGCCTAATGTCAAACATGGCCAGGTATTTGCGTGCCACCTTGCCGAAGGAGGCCACATCGAGGCTTCCGGCAGTGTACTTCATTCCTTCGGCAAACCAGCCTGCAGTCTCATCTGTCGCGACGATGTCACGTTTGACGACGCCAAATCGTGAAAGCACCATCTCAATATACCCTTTCATGTGGAAGAACC
>DAIDJT010000302.1 GCA_027451265.1 Bacteroidales bacterium
GTTAGCATAGGCTGCATTACCTCCCAATGCATGTGTGGATGTACTCCACTGGGCGGAAAATGCCGACATCGGGCTGCTGCTGTTGTGGCAGTCGGAACATGCAAGCGTGGTTCCGGGATCACCCTTGTCACCCTTGTCACCCTTGTCACCATTTTCCCCGGTCGGACCCATCGGGCCTTCGCATGAGGCCAGTATCAGGCCTGCCGAAATAATTAATGTGGCAAATTTCAGGTTTCTTTTCATATAGGTTTAATATTAGATTTTCGCTGACGAAAGGTAACAAGACCAATGATTGGTATTCAATTATTCCCGTTGATATTTCGATCACAATGGATTGATAAGTACAGCCGGTCAGATTGACAAAGATCAAAAAGCATTATGATATATGTCATAAATACAGGACATCAAACGAATGACAGGGTAACTTTGCTTTAAATATCAACCGGATGTATACAGACAACAAGATTACAAGTTGCGAATTCTGTGCCAGATGCTGGGTAAACTTCAAGAACCTCTCACCGGAGGAACTCGAGCTCATCAACAAAAACCGTTATGAGGCCAGCTTCAAGCCTTCGGAGATAATCATCAAGCAGGGCTCACCTTCTTCAAATGCCATCTTCCTGCTGTCAGGACTGGCGAAGGTCTACATGGAAGGTTATGCAGGGAAGAATCTCATACTTAACCTGGCCGAATCAAAGACACTGCTTGCCGGCCCGGGTGTTCATGTCAATGCCCGTTACTGTTATTCTGTGGCGGCAATCACACATGTGGAGGCCTGCTTCATCAATTTTGACGTCATCAGGTCTGTGATAGCAGCCAACCCCGGTTTTGCGGCAGGCTTTATCGAAGACCTCAGCGACAAGGCATTGAAGCTTCACCAGAAAGTGCTTAACCTGACCCAGAAAAAGATGCACGGCAGGCTCGCAGAAGCATTGCTGTATTTCTCTGACAAAATATTCCATTCCGATGAATTCGAAATGGTCCTGTCACGCCAGGAACTGGGTGAAATGACAAACATGGCCAAGGAAAGCGTTGTAAGGATAATAGGTGAGTTTGAAAACGAAAATATTATTAATGCCACCCCCAGGTCAGTCAGAATCCTCGACAGGGAAAAACTGCTGATAATTTCCGAAAAGGGATAGATTTGTACCCAAATTGATTTCATGAAAGCATTAAAGTTCCTCATTTCTCCCGCAATGATGGGTGTTCTCTTCATTGTGCTGGCAGTATCAATGGCTGCCGCTACATTCATTGAGAATGATTTCGGCCAGGAGGCTTCCCGGGCAGCAGTGTACAATACTGTTTGGTTTGAATTTCTCTTTCTGCTGCTGGTACTGAACCTGCTGGGACAGATATACACCTTCAGGCTATGGCGGAGGGACAAGCTTACTGTTTTCCTGTTTCACGCCGCATTCATAGTCATGGTTACAGGTGCCGCAATAACAAGGTACACCGGGTATGACGGAATGATACATATCAGGGAGGGCGAGTCGTCGCACGTGACATTCTCCTCCGGGAGTTATGTGACCTTTGAGCTTGCTGATGCAGGGGGTAAGGCGGTTGCATCGCATACGGCGCCACTCAGCGTTGCAGGCGGGCGGCACGGCAAGTATCACAGGAGCCTGGAGGCAGGCGGCAGCAAGGCCACACTTTCCTTCGATAAATATCTTCCGGGTGCAATGAAAAAAGTGGAAGAGACTGCCGGCGGAAAGCCGATGGTATTCCTTCTCTGCACTCCTGACATGGTTAAGAGCGAAACCGTCGTCCTTGCAATGGGTAAGACAGGGATGATAGGAGAGATGACCGCCGGTTTTGGAACCGATGCCGACATATCAGTCTCAACTGACGGAAACATATTCTATATCAGGTCGGTAACCGGCCTCCGGTCAACGGTAATGCAGGAGATGAAATCAGTTGAATATCCCCCCGACTCCCTGGTGGTGCTGTCTCCCGGTGTTGTCTACACCATCGGCAGCTACAGGATCATGCCCCAGGTGCTCACAATGAGCGGGACGGTTGTGCCGTCAGGATCAGCGGCTGGCCAGGGCCCCGGGGGTGCGCTGGAGTTTACCCTGTCTGTCGACGGTCTTCAGAAGAAGCTCTACCTGTGGGATGACGGAACGGAAGAGAAGTCAGCATGGCAGGGCGGGGCAGGCAATCTCACCGCAAAGGTGAGCTGGGGCCCGGGAGGAAGGGATCTCCCCTTCAGCCTCAGGCTTGATGATTTCATCGTTGAACGGTATCCCGGGTCAAACAGCCCCTCCGGGTTCAAAAGCAGGGTGATGCTGAGTGATCCGGACCAGGGCACTGAAATGCCATATGACATCTACATGAACCATATTCTCAAGTACCGCGGCTACCGCTTTTACCAGTCTTCGTATGATCATGACGAGCTTGGCACTGTGTTGTCTGTCAACCATGACCCCGCGGGAATGTACACCACCTATACCGGTTATGCACTGCTGTTCCTGTTCATAATCCTTTCACTGTTCAACAGGAAGTCATTCTTCCGGACAGTTGCACCGGGGCATTGGAGCTCCAACTACCGTAAACCTGCGGCAGCCATTGTATTGCTGCTGCTGACATCCCTTTCACCGCTTAAGAGCCAGCAACTGGTGATAGAAAAGAAGGCTGCCGACAGTTTTGGCGAAGTTCTTGCGCAGGATCAGAAGGGGCGGACCAAACCACTCTACACCATCAGCAGCGATATTCTCCGGAAGGTGTCGCGGGAGAACAGCTTTGAAGGCATGTCGCCAATGCAGGTATTCCTCGGGTGTGCGCTTGATTTCTACCACTGGCAGAATGTGCCTCTGATAAAGGTTTCAAATGAGCAGCTCAGGCGTGAACTG
>DAIDJT010000303.1 GCA_027451265.1 Bacteroidales bacterium
CAGGATGAAAGGGTCCGATACGCCATCTGGCGGATCACTCCCGTCCGCACCGCAAACAGAATGAGATAGACTGCTGAAATTCAGCGGTCTATTTTGTTTTTATTCCCGGGTTTGTGCGGCCTTTATACAGGTCAGCAGCCAAAAAACCAGCTATTTATTCATTGCCGGGTTGGCAGGCGTGGATTCAGATTCTTCAGCAGGCTCAAAATGCGTGACAACGGTTGTCTGCGATCCGGGAAAAAGCATCAGCAGGTCCCTCTCTATCTGCTCGGAAAGAATATGTCCCTGACTAATGTTCATTCCTCCGGGCATTAACAGCTTTACCGAAATGAATCTTCTCCTTCCGGCCTGTCTTGTCATCAGTGATTTGTACCCGATATACTGCCCTGCATACTTTCCAATGGTCTGAGCAATCATTTCCTCCTCTTCCGGAGGAAGCGCAGAATCAAGCAATCCCAGTGCCGACCTTCTCATCAGTTGGTAACCGGTCAGAATAATATTAACAGCTACCAGGACCGCCACCACACCATCAAGAATCAGCCATCCGGTGAGCTTCACCATGGCAATGCCGGCAAGCACACCTGCCGAGGTCCATACATCTGTCATCAGGTGCTTTCCGTCAGCCTCCAGGGTGATAGACTTGTGCTTCCTCCCGTTTTTTACCAGTACAAGCGAAACCGCAAGGTTTATCAATGACGCCCCGACAGCTATCAGCAGACCTGCCCCGACATTCTCCAGCGGTCTGGGATCGATGATCCTCGGAACCGCAGACCAGATAATGCTGGCTGCTGCCAGGACTATCAGACCACCTTCAATGGCACTTGAAAAATACTCCGCCTTTGAGTGCCCGAACTGGTGTCTTGCATCAGGTGGTTTTTCCGCCAGGTGCAACATGAACAGCGCGAACGTTGCTGCAACAAGGTTGACGCATGATTCCAGACCGTCCGAAAGCAATCCGACAGAACCTGTAAGGAAATATGCCCCGAGCTTAAGGGAGATTGTTACAACAGCCGCAGCTATTGAGAGATAGATATATTTCCTGAGAGATCCGTTTTCCATGTCTGCGGATTTGTCATTATTTATCCGGGTACAAATTTAGTAGATAATATTAAACAAAATGAGCAAATGAATTAATCCTTAATGATTTATATTTCCCCTGCACCACCGGTAACATCAGAGTAATTCATCTCTCAAATATCACCTGCCGGTGGAAACGGAGAATCCGGCTGTAAAGAACATCCTGCCACTGTCAGGGTTGTAGCACATCTGTGCGATGACGGGAATGACGAACGAGTCACTTACCTCAATATCCCAGCCTGTCTCAAGGCCCAGGCTGCAAACAACAAATCTGCCCTCATCGGTGTGCCATCCATTCCCTGCTCCCATGAACGCAGTGAAGTAATCAAATGAAAAACGGCTTTCAATATAGAGGTCGCCACCTGATGATCCGGCTCCCCCGGCCTCATTGAATACATAATTCACATTAAGGTTCACGTGTTCCGACTCATACACCAGTGATGCCTCAAATGCATGGCTGCCGCTCTCAACCGTGAAGTCGGAGAACGGAAGGTCAGCCATCCAGTAATCCTGGAGGCCGATATTAAATCCTCCGGGTATATCCATCGCCAGGTAAATATCGGCTTCCCTGTATCCGTTAAAATCGAAGGTACCCCAGACTCCACCGGTCAACGGACCCGCCGAACATTCTGCATAGGGCTGAAGATGAGGCCCTCTGCCCTGCCTGGTGCCGCGCCAGATGTAACTGCTCACGGCGTCAATGCCCAGTGTCCATGAAAAAGGATCCTCATCAGGGACAGTAAGTGCCCCCCTCCCGGCAAGGGAATCAGATGACGCCGCGCTGCCCTGCGGGACGGCCTCCGGTTGACGGTCCTTTCCCTGGCCGCTAAGCATGGCCGGTGACAGTGACATCACCTCAATCATAATTGCAACAGCTATGAAACGGAAACAGGGCATGAAGTAAAAGTAGCGAAAAAGTGTCAGAACCTTCCGCCAAGCCTCAGGCTGAAGTTGCGGACAGGTTGAATGTCTCCGGGACGCCCCATGTATTCAGTATTTGTGATATTCTTGACTGAAACGGAAAGCTTAAGTGCCTCACCCAGGTTGTACCCGACACTCCCATCAATGAGAAAATATCCCCGGTTATGCTCCTGCCAGTAATCATAGAATCCCGGAAGGATTGTTTCCCTGGTAGAGGCTTCCAGGAAAACCTGATCAATGTTCAGGGTTTTTGACCTTGCATAGATGTCAATGCCTGCCTCAAACCGTTCTCCGACAACCAGCAGGCTGACCTTTGCAGTATGTTTTCTGCGGTACTTCAGCCAGACCCCGGTGCTCCTCCCGGTATTGGCGTTGAACTCAACCGGGTGAATATAAGTATACCCTCCCGTCAGGGTGGCCGTCATCTTTCCGAGGGGTCTGCTCAGAAGCATTTCAAGCTCAGTGCCGTAAATCCTCGATTGCTCAACGTTTGTTGCCTTGAAGCCCAGGTCAGATATTCCGCTTACGGGATCCCGGTGTAACCCGAAGATGTATTCTATCATGTCACGGCTCTGCGAGAGGAACACCGACAGATTGCCCTCACCGCTGATCCGGCCTGTCATGAAACCCTGCATCACTCCTGCTTCGGAGCTCCAGCCCGACTCTGCCTTTACGAACGGGCTGGGAAAGATCCTTACAGACCCCAGGGTTGTGGAGGCATGCTTCTCGGCAACTGATGGATAACGGTAACCCTGCCCGAATGATGCCCTCAGGAAAGTATGGCTCGCGGCCTGGAAATTCAGCCCTGTCCTGAATACCGGCACCAAC
>DAIDJT010000304.1 GCA_027451265.1 Bacteroidales bacterium
GTTCACGCCCAACCAGATAACCGTCTCCGCACAGGATGTCGACTTCTCCATCTCAGCCTACGAACGTCACAAGTGCCTCTATGAGGGTGATGACATGGAGATAGGCTTCAAGTCGGTATTCCTGCTTGAGATACTTTCAAACATTGCATCACAGGATGTAGTGGTTGAACTGGCCGACCCCACGAGGGCAGGGCTCTTCCTCCCGTCGGAGACAGCCAATGAGGATGAGGATCTCCTCATGCTTCTCATGCCGATGATGATAAACGCCTGAGGAAAAGCCGGATATGGAGCTTAACCTCAGAAAACACCTGGTCATCCTTGATCTCGAGACCACCGGGGTAAATATTGCTACTGACCGTATCGTGGAGTTCTCCGCCCTGAAGGTTTCGCCGGGAGGCGCCGAAGAGTGGCTCACCCTCAGGCTGAATCCGGGCATTCCCATCTCTCCGGAGGCTACGCGCATCCATGGCATTTCCGATGCCGACGTGGCAAACGAACCTCACTTCAAGGATGTGGCAAAAAGAATATCAGCCTTCCTTGAAGGATGTGACCTTGCCGGTTTCAACTCAATGAAGTTTGACATACCCATCCTCTCCGAGGAGTTCCTGAGGGTGAATGTTGATTTCAACCCGGCACGGCACAGGTACGTTGACGTGCAGGTGATCTTCCACAAGAAGGAGCAGAGGACCCTCAGCGCAGCATACAAGTTCTATTGCAAGATGGAACTTGAGAATGCACACAGCTCAAAGGCCGATACAGCTGCTACCTACGAGATTCTGAAGGCACAACTCGACAGGTACCCCGACCTGGAGAACGATATTGACAAGCTCTCTGCGTTCAGTGCATTCAACAACAATGCTGACCTGGCAGGCAGGATAGTGTTCAATGAGCAGGGACAGGAGGTCTTCAACTTTGGCAAGCATAAGGGCAAACCCGTTGAACTTGTTTTCAGGGAGGAACCTTCATATTATTCATGGATGATGAACGGAGACTTTCCGCTGAATACAAAGCAGGTGATCACGGCAATCAAGGTCCGCTCATTCGGCAAAGCATGATAGCCAGTGGCAAGATTATCAGAATTAGTATCAATTAGTAATTATGGTGGCCAGTCACGGCCGGAATAATTCCTGTTAATGAAAATAATCTGTGTTGGACTGAACTACCGCAAACATGCAGCGGAGATGGGCCGGCCGCTCCCCCCGGAGCCAATGATCTTTCTGAAACCGGATTCGGCACTGCTGAAAAAGAATAAGCCCTTTTTCCTTCCGGATTTCTCCAAGAATCTCCAGTTTGAGGCTGAAGTGGTGCTCCGTATCTCCAGGCTGGGAAAGGGGATTTCTGCCAAGTATGCGAACCGCTATTATGATGCCCTGACTGTAGGGATAGATTTCACCGCGCGCGACCTGCAGCATAAGTTTTCACAGTCAGGCCATCCGTGGGAGCTCTCGAAGACTTTCGACGGATCGGCTCCGCTGGGCACATTTATTCCCGCAGAACGGTTTGCGGATCATTCAGATGTCAGCTTCTCACTTGAGGTCAACGGAGAGACAAGGCAGGAGGGCAATACCTCTGACCTGATCTTCAGTTTCGCCGACATAATTGAATTTGTTTCAAGTTATTACACACTCAAAACCGGTGATTTGATATTCACCGGTACCCCGTCAGGAGTCGGTCAGGTGAAAAAAGGGGATAATCTTGTCGCACGGCTTGCCGGTGAAACAGTCCTTGATTTTTTTGTCAGGTAAGCCGCTTCCCGGAGAGACAGCTTTCGGATTTTTGTCAGGTAAGCTTCCCGGAGAAACAGCTTTTTTTTCTCTCAGGTAAGCCGTCCGGCCAGTTTTGTTCCCAGACCTTTTACACTTCCAATCAATCTTTCAAGATCGCTGTCGTCTGTCATGGCATTCATAAGGGCCGTGCGCAGCCAGATGTTGCCGTCAAGTTCGGTCTGCACGATGTAGAATTCACCGCTGTGCACCAGTTCTCTCCTGATCATGCGGTTGAGATCATTGAGTCTTTCACCGCTGGCGCCTTCAGGTGCATATCTGAAGCAGACGATGTTTGACTCAGGGGTGACGGCCAGTTCCATGTCAGGTTCCTTTTGGATTGCTGCAGCAAACCTGGCCGCCAGGTCATACCGGCTTTCAACGTATTTTCCCAGGGTGTCCTTCCCGTAGTAATTGATCACCGCCCAGGCCACTATGCCGAGCGCGCTCTTTGTGCACTCAAGCGTTCTCTTTGCACCGTTGTACCACTCGTTGGTATCATGTTTCTCAAAGAGGTAGCCGGCCTTCTGGGCAAAAGTCTCATATGACCTGCTGCCGTCACGGAAGAGAACCATTGTGTTCAGACCCGGGGTAAGCAGCATCTTATGAAAATCGAGCACTACTGAATCAGCATACTCCAGCCCCCTGACCAGGTGTCTGTATTTCTTCGAGAAGAGGACACCCAGGCCATGTGCTCCGTCTACATGGAACCAGAGCTTTTTATCACGGCAGAATGCAGCTATCTCTTCTAGGTTGTCATAGGTGCCAGTGGCGGTAGAGCATGCATTGGCGGCTACACAGATCACCCTTATTCCCTTGTCCTCAGCCCTGCGCATCGTCTCCCCAAGGAGGTCCGTCTTCATGGCATACCGGCTGTCAAAAGGGATCCGTATGACTGAAGTACCGCCGAGGCCTATCACCTTCGCATTGCGCGAAATACTGTAGTGCGACTGGTCTGAAACAATTATTCCTGCCGGCCTGTCGCTCCTGACACCTTCCTCCCAGACATTGTACTCACTCATTGCCTGGCGCGCAGCGAGAAGTCCTGTC
>DAIDJT010000305.1 GCA_027451265.1 Bacteroidales bacterium
GCCGTAATGATGGCAGGAGGCGGGCCACATTTCCCGGGCAGCATGAACAGTCAAACCACCCGGCCCTTTCGAAACTGCCGTCTGATTCAAGGGGATTCGGATAGAAGAAACTGCACCCGTCCTGCCCTATGCCGGATATGAGTCCGTTATAAAGGGTCCTTTCAAGTACATCAAGGTATTTTGCTTCGCCGGTAGCAGAATAGAGCCTGTGGTTCCAGAAGACATTTGCCACCGAGGCACATGTCTCAGTATATGCAGTCATATTCGGCAGCTCGAAGGCGTCACCGAAGGCTTCTCCGTATTCCTTTGATCCGATGCCCCCGGTGATGTAGATCTTGCCTCGGACAACATCCTTCCATATCCTTTCCGATGCCTGAAGGTAACTGTTGTCTCCGGTGACCCGTGAGAGATCAGCCATGGCGGTGTACATATAGGCACCGCGCACCGCATGGCCCACCGCCTCAGTCTGTTCAAGCACGGGGAGGTGCATCTGCAGGTAGACTGAGTCATCATACACTTCAAAGCGCGAGCCTGCCGGATGCCTCAGGTATTGCTCCTGCCTGCCCCTTACATCGATAAAGAATTTTGCGAGGTCAAGCCATTTCCTGTTGCCCGTTACTTCATAGAGTTTTATCAATCCTATCTCTATCTCCTGGTGACCGGGAGCAATCTCGCGAAGGCCCCAGCCGAACTCAGATGCTACCAGTTCAGCATTCTTAAGTGCAACGTTGAGGAAGCTGTCTGTACCGGTTGCCCTGTAGTGTGCCACTGCGGCTTCATACATGTGACCCACGTTGTAAAGTTCATGGCTGACCCGCTCGTCAATCCATCTCTCCCTGCCGGCACCTGGCGCCATGTTCACCGGGTCAATGGTACGCGTGGTATACAGGTAACCGTCATCCTCCTGTGCTGCTGCAATAAGTGTCACCAGGCTGTCTACATAACTGCGAAGGGCCGGATCAGGTGTCTCAGTCAGTGAATAGCAGGCTCCCTCTATAATCTTGAAAACATCCGAGTCATTGTACCGTTCACCTGTATGTTTGCCCTTCTTCAGCCCGCCTGCTATGGCGAAGTTATCTATGCGGCCCGTCTCCTCGCACTTGCCGAAGGCATAAGGTATGGTCACGGTCCGGTTTCTCTCGATGAGAGGTTTCCAGAAATCGTCCTGAATTGTTACAGACTGCAGGCCAGGTGTTTCAAGCCAGCCGGCCTGCCCCGCATCCTGCCGTGGTGCATTGTTTCCGCATGATGCAAGCATGACAGATACAAATATCAACGCCGGGATTTCCCTCATCAGCCTTTTACTTCTTTCCTTATGTTCTTGAGTCTCTTCATCACATCATTGGCCCCGCGGCCGAAATAATCATGCAGCAGCCGGTACTCCGCAAAGAGCCTGTCATATACTGCCGCATTTTCCTTCACAGGTTTGTATGTTTGCTCCTTTACCTTGGCCATGACGGCAGCGGCATCCATGA
This sequence comes from Bacteroidales bacterium, assembly GCA_027451265.1. Classification (GTDB taxonomy): domain Bacteria; phylum Bacteroidota; class Bacteroidia; order Bacteroidales; family VadinHA17; genus SR-FBR-E99. Next base: position 1,476 of record DAIDJT010000305.1, read on the forward strand.
TTGTGTCAAATCCGCCTGCAGCCTTTCCTGCTGCTACTGCGCCGAACATAGCCGACCCCAGCGCCGGAGCCTGCGGCGAACCGGAGATCTTTATCTCCCTGTTGATAACGTCAGCATATATCTGCATGACAAAGGGGTTCTTTTCAGCAATACCGCCCGCAGCATAGAACTCTTTCACAGGAACACCGTTTTCCTCAAAAGTCTCTATAATCATCCTGGTTCCGAAGGCAGTGGCTTCAATAAGAGCCCTGTATATCTCCTCCGGTTTGGTTATCAGGCTCATGCCCGCGATCATTCCCGTAAGGTCAACATCAACGAGTACCGACCTGTTGCCGTTCCACCAGTCAAGTGCAACCAGACCGCTTTCACCAGGCTTCAGCCTGGCAGCCTTCTCGGTGAGGAGAGTGTGCAGATCGACTCCTGTTTTATCAGCTTCTTCCTTGTATTCCGCCGGTGTGCAGTTCTCCACGAACCACTGGAAATGATCACCCACACAGCTTTGCCCGGCTTCATAGCCGAAGAAGCCTTCTATTATCCCGTCCTCTACCACTCCGCACATGCCCGGAGCCTCTCTCTCTGCATCACCAAGAAGCATATGGCAGGTTGAGGTGCCGATGATGGCCAGCATCTTGCCGGGAGAAGTGATTCCTACAGCCGGAATTGATACATGGGCATCAACGTTTGCAACTGCCACGGCGGTTCCCTCCTTCAGCCCGGTAAGCCTGGCTGCTGATGCAGTTATTACTCCCGCTTTTGTCCCTACGGGGAGAAGGGTCCGTGAAAGCTTCTGATCAACCAGCTTCTCCATCTTCGGATGAAGGGCTTTGAAAAAATCATCTGAAGGATAGCCTTCATGCTTGTGCCAGATAGCCTTATAACCGGCTGTACATGTATTTCTCGTCTCCCTGCCGGTAAGCTGCCATACCACCCAGTCAGCTGCCTCAATGAATCTGTCAGCAGCATCGTATACCTTCGGATCTTCGTTTACCGTCTGCCATATCTTTGGTATCATCCACTCTGATGAAATCTTTCCTCCGTAGCGCTTCAGGAACTTCTCGCCTCTCTCCTCCGCGATGGCATTAAGCCTGTTGGCTTCATCCTGGGCGGCATGATGCTTCCACAGTTTGATCCATGCATTGGGCCTGCCCTTGAACTCATCGAGGAAACAGAGCGGGGTACCATCTGCCTTTACCGGCAATACAGTACATGCAGTGAAGTCAATCCCCACACCTGCAACCTGTTCCGGTGAGACCATTGCCATCTTCAATACTTTTGGTATCGTTATGCTGAAGACATCAAGGTAATCGTGCGGATGCTGAAGCGC
>DAIDJT010000306.1 GCA_027451265.1 Bacteroidales bacterium
GGGTGCAGCCTGGCTGCCTTCCTGTTTTTGATAAGGCTGCCCGACTTCAGTTCACGGTCCTTTTCGAGCAGCAGTTCCAGGAGCCTTGTGGTGGCAAGCGCATCGCCTGAAGCCCTGTGCCTGCCGTTGATCTCTATCCCGAGATCCGTGCACAGGTTGCCAAGACTGTATGACTTGTGTCCCGGTATGAGTTTCCTGCTGAGAGCCACAGTGTCAAGCATGGGCCGTTTGAAATTGTACCCCAGCATGCTGAACTCCTGCCTGATGAATGAGTAATCAAACCTGGCATTGTGTGCCACGAATATCTTTCCCTCAGTCAGCTCTACTATACGGCGTGCCACCTCAAAGAATCTGGGGGCATGCTCAACCATCTCGTTAGTTATACCTGTAAGGGAGGTGATGAAGTAAGGGATATTGCGTTCAGGATTGACAAGGGTTGAAAACTCCTCGATAATACGGGTGCCGTCATGTATGTAAACGGCAATCTCCGTAATTCTCTCCAGCCTGGCGCTACCACCTGTTGTTTCTATGTCAACGACAGCATACATGCCCTCAGAAAGGCACTAAGATAATTACTTTTCTCCCTGATGAGGATTATTTATATTTATGACAAAATTGTCTTAAGATGGATTACACGGGAAGCTTCTGCTATCTTGACGGAGTGATAGTGCCGGCAGTAGGCGGCGAGGAGATTACACCCGGGGAAGTCTCCTTTTACGAAGTGATCAGAACCCGGAATGGTGTACCTCTTTTCTTTGATGATCACATGAACCGGCTGAAGGAAGGTATAGCCACAAGATATGACCTTGATGAAGATATCGCTTCTGTGGTCAGGCATGGGTTGAACGCACTTTTAAGCCACGAACGGCATGACGAGATTAATGTGAAGGTGACCGTTTCATTCACAGGGCATCAGTACTCGCTGCATATATGTTACATCGCATCTGTTTATCCGTCAGAGACAACAGTAAGCGAGGGGGTGCCGCTTATCCTCTACCATGCCGAGCGGCTTGACCCGGGAGTTAAGATGCTGAACAACAGGCTTCGGCTCTCGGTTGACAGTGAGCTTTCAAGGAGGCACGCCTATGAAGCCCTGCTTGTGAACCATGACGGATACATTACCGAGGGGAGCAGGTCAAATATTTTTTTTATTACAGATGGAGGTGTCATCCATACGGCACCTGACAACATGGTACTCGCAGGAATCACCCGGCGGTATGTGACTGAGATAATCAGGAAGGAGGGTATCAGCCTTATCCATGAAGCAGTGCCGGCCAGTGAGACTCACAGGTTCAGGTCTGCTTTCCTGACAGGCACATCACCGATGGTACTTGCCGTAAAGAGCATCGAAAACCAGAGCTTTGATGTCACCGACCCGCTCATAATAAAGCTTCGAAGGATATATATCGGGTTGGCTGACCGGAGTATCATTGATTACAAAATGAAAAACAAAGCAGATTAATCAATATCTTTGCATCAAAACCTACAGCAATGGCCAGCATAAAAAGTCTCAAAAAGGATATCGATTTTCTCTTCTTCGAACTGATCTCTGATTGTTTCATGGCATCAAGCCTTCATGATGGTGCGAAGAAAGCCGAGGTTCAGAATCTGATAGAAGAGGCGGTCGTTCTGCGCAATGAATTCATTGACAGGGCCAATCATCCCGACGGCAAGGATAACCCGGCGATTGTGAAGGCGTTTTATACGGGCCTCCGCAAGGAGTTGTTCACCAAAGTCAATGAGCATTTTGAAAAACTGAGCGGCATAACGAAACAATAGTTCCGGCGGCAATTCAGATCTCTGTTGCGGCAATAATCTGCATGCCGCAATTTCCGCATTTTCCGTCATCAGTCATACCGGCCGGGCGAATAATGTAACCACTTCTCCTGATGACTGTCGAGTGGCATGAAGGACACCTGGTGTCACTGCCTCCGTCATCGCCTGCCATGTTACCTGTGTAAACATAATCAAGATACTCCATGGCAATATCCCTGAGTCTTAGAATTGTCCCGGCAGGAGTGGAAGGTGTGGTTCTCCTGTACATCGGAAAGTAACGGCTAAGGTGCAGCGGAACTGATCTGCCGGCATTCTCCGCTATCCATGAAGCCTCCCGCCGCATATCATCCGGAGAATCATTCAGGCCGGGAAGAACAAGGGTGGTAATCTCCAGGTGGCTGCCCGAGGAGGCAACCCTCCGGATCGACTCCAGAACAGGTTGAAGGGTGGCTCCGGTATATCTCCGGTAAAAGTCATTGCTGAACGCCTTCAGGTCAATGTTGAAGGCGTCGATGACACCGGTCAGTTCATCCAGTGGCTCCGGGTTCACGTAACCGTTTGTTACCATCACGTTACGGAGACCTTTTGCCTTTGAGAGCCTCGCACATTCCATAACATATTCAAACCATATCACTGGTTCATTATATGTATAGGCAATTCCGATGTTTCCGGGAGTTTCAGCAGCCCTGCGCACAAGTTCCACGGCGTTGAGCCCTTGAGACAACTCTCCGGCAACGTTTTGTGAAATCTGGTAGTTCTGGCAGAAGTCGCATTTCAGGTTACAGCCATATGATCCTACCGAGAGAATCGATGAACCGGGGAAGAAGTGATACAGGGGCTTCTTCTCAACAGGGTCGAGGGCATATCCCGATAAGATTCCCACGGTGACGGGATGAATCTTTCCATCCCTGTTTTCCCTGGCGCCGCAGACACCCCTTTCGCCGGGTCTGATGAGACAGCGGTGGGG
>DAIDJT010000307.1 GCA_027451265.1 Bacteroidales bacterium
CTCAAGCACATAGCCGTTTTCGTCATATGTGCTCGCCCTGCGAGACCAACCCCAGTAGAGGTTTGACATCTGACCTGTTACATTATAGACGGAGAACTTAAGGAGGTCGCCATACTCATTTGATTCAAACTCAAAGTACGAAACGCCAATGTCACCGCAGTTTTCAGCTGTACAGTTATAGAGTTTGTCATCCATGTAGTTTGCCATCTCGGTGACATAGCCCTTGTCATTGTAGGTGAACCTGAGCTCGTAGAACGGGCAGAAGGGGTTCATTACTGTCTCCTCGCTGGCGAGGTTATACCGCTTTTCCTGCAGCATACCATCGGGAAGTATTTTCCAGACGTAGTTATGGATCTTATTCCTGTTCTCAACCGGGTTTCCGTCTTTGTCGAGGAACCTGAGGGCTGTCCGTGTCCCTTTTTCGTCGAGTGTATATTCATAGGTGAATGCTCCTCCGGATTCCATGGGTTGGCCGTTTTCGTCGAAGAAGCGCTTGATCTGCTTATTGTCTGCAGTATACTCATAGGTAATTTTGGCAGCTCCGCCCAGGGATCCGTAGCCGAGCGGCTCGTCACCCCTCACGAATTCGACCGATACAAGCCGGTGTGAATCGTCATAAGCGAATTTGTAATTGTTGATTTCCTTTGCCTGGGCCGGCGTCAGCTCGTGCGAGCCTCTTTCGGTATCCCAGGGGGTCTCGCTGAAAAGCAGGGTTCTGTAATAAACGGTACCTGTGTTGGCTTCCTTCTTAGCCGGTGCCTGGTTACATGCAGTTATAGCTGCAAATGCCAGCGCTGCAAAGCCAATCATAAATGCTGTGCTTCTTTTTTTCATACTGTCTTTTTTGTGGTTATCACTAAAACAATCCCTTGCTTAAATAGGTTTCCGAAAATTAAGATTAAAATTGCATAAGCAGACACTGATTTATTAAACTCCGGGAGAAAATGATTTTGATTATTAAAACTTGGATGGCATGGCTGCAAAATTCCGGGAATGTCAATCTTCCGGTCTTACTGACAGCCATAAAGGCTAACCCTGAAATGAACTATGCCGTCAAAGGCAGGGGAAATATCAGCTATTAATTTACGAACATATGAAATGCAACAGAAGAACATTTGTTAAGACCGGGACGATAGCCCTGGCCGGGACCGCGGTACTGGGAAGCACTTATTGCTCTTCCCCTGAGAAAGCCGGGGTAACGGGACTGCAGCTCTACTCAATCCGTGATGACATGCAGGCTGACCCCATGGGATCACTGAAGAAGCTTGCCGCGATGGGCTACGTTTACCTCGAACACGCCAGTTATGCTGATCGTCTGTTTTACGGGTATTCACCAGCAGAGTTCCGGAAGATCCTTGATGACCTCGGTCTTAAAATGATCAGCGGCCATGTGGAGTTTGTCAACCTCGACTGGGACAGGAGTTTGTCTGATTTTTCCGACCGGTGGAAGTATACAGTGGAGGATGCAGCCACACTCGGGCAGAAATATGTGGTCACTCCATGGCTTGAGGAAGGCATCAGGGCAGATTATGATGAATTCAGGCATTTCATGGATGTGTATAACAGGTGCGGGGAGTTGTGCAAGAAATCGGGGATGAAATTCGGATATCACAATCATGACTTTGAGTTCAGCCAGAAATTCAACGGCAAGGCTCTGTTTGACATAATGATGGAAAGCATAGATCCTGATCTTGTGGTGGTTCAGCTTGATACGGGCAATCTCTTTAACGGCGGCGCTGTGGCATCGGATGTTGTCAGCAGGTACCCCGGCAGGTTTGAGAATGTGCATGCAAAGGATGTCATTCCGGCTGCTGAAACCGGCAAATTTGAAAGTACAATTGTCGGAGATGGAATTGCCGATGTAAGGAATGTGCTGGATCAGATTCGGAAAACCGGCGGAGCTCAGACAGTGATCATAGAGCAGGAGGCCTACCAGGGGAAAACACCTATGGAATGTGCTCAGAAGAATCTCGGGATATTGAAATCGTGGAGTTACTGACCGCTAGGAGGCCGTTGAGGCAGGGAAGGAAAACTGATAATAAGGAGAGTCGTGTTCCAGGCTATTCCCGGTGGGGTGTCAAATGAAATTGCAGCCTTCTACCTGGTCCAGCACTTAATAATTTCGGCGATATAGATTTTATGAAGGCCACCTTTGGTCCTGTAATGGGTGTTGAGAGGATCCTGGTCTGTGAATGCCTCCCTTATCAGCTGAGTGGCGTAAAGCTTATTGCATTCAATGACTATTCTTGCCTCGGTGAATGCCGGGTATCCTGAATCGGTGAAGAACGGTGTGAGGCCGGTCTCCGTCACCTTGTCGCACTCCCTGCCGCTCCTGGAACCGCACAGGTTGAGCGCGTCGCGATACTGGACATCAAAAAAGGTCAGGGTGAAGCCTTCGGATCTCTCCATAAATTCGTAAGTATACCTTTCGGGCCGCAGGAAAACGAAAACCACGTTCTTATTCCACAGGTAACCCATCCCGCCCCAGTTGGCGGTCATGGTGTTAAACTTTTCCTTCGTGCCGGCGGTCACAAGCATCCAGTCGGATGCGATCATCCTGATAAGATTGTCTTTAAGTTTCGCCGGGTCAGTCAGCGTGAAATTCAGTTTTTCCATAAGTGTACGATCTGTCAGTAAAGATAATTAGCAGCAGTCAATCATTAATCAGGCAGGAGTTCTTAAAAATTGCTGCATACATGATCGGATGAGGTGTTTGGTGTCTGCCTGTTTCC
>DAIDJT010000308.1 GCA_027451265.1 Bacteroidales bacterium
AAGTTCGGCATCGGGCTGCCTGTGCGAGAGTGCCTGTCCGCCGTTCTCCTTATCCCATATCAGGTCCAATACTTTGGATAGGGGCATATCCTCGCCTGTGGTATAAATGGAGATCTCATCAAGGGCGCTGACCTTGGCTGTTGCACCGGCACTTATTCGTCTTCCTGTCTCGAGGTTTTCTACAATAACAGCATTCTTGCCCTGGGCAATGAACCTGAAGAGAGTCCCTTCACCTGAGATAGCCAGAATATCTTTAAGATTCATATCGGTAATGATTAATGTTAGTAACTGTAATTCAATTTATTATCAAACAATATTTCGTTCTTTCTTGATTTTTTCCCATGCCTCGTTCACCGACTTGAATTTCTCTTCAGCTGTTTTTCTGAAATCCTCTCCGAGGTGGCTGACCTTGTCAGGGTGATACTTCAGGGCCATTTTTCGGTAAGCAGACTTGAGCTCTTCTTCAGTGGCGGTCCGCTCCACCTCCAGAATGCGGTATGCGGCGTCAGTGGCCGGAATGAACATGTTGCGGATTGAGTCATAGTCGGTTGATGTGATGCCGAGCATGCCGGCAATCGACTTTATGACGTTGGTTTCTGCTGTTTCAAAACGGTTGTCAGCAGCAGAAATGTTATAGAGGATGTGTATCAGCTGCAGCCTTGAGGGGTAGTCCATGTTGCTTTTTATCTGCATGCAGACTTCCCGCAGGGGTATTTCCTGCTGGAGCAGGTCTCTGAGCATCTGCAGCGCCTCCCTGGCTGTTTCGGGGCCAAACTGTGAGACGAAGAAACGTTTTACATAATCGAGTTCTGATTTGAGAACCTTCCCGTCAGCCTTCATAACTGCGGCTATCAGCACCAGAAGGCTCATCCCGAAATCACCTGGAGTGGTCCGGTAAACCCTGCGGTCACCCCCTGTCTGCTCCCATCTCACCGACGTGCCGTCAACAACGGAACCAAGAAAGAATCCAAGAAGTCCACCGATGGGTCCGCCAAAGACAAATCCGAGGCCTCCGCCTATCCACTTGCCAAACTTACCCATCACCGCTCTTTTTCTGAAAGACGGAGCATATCCTCATGGATCTTGAGAATCTCCGGTATGATCATTTCGTTGTCAGAATTGTTGATCACGTAGTACGATTGTTCTTCTCTCTCCTCGTCTTCCAGCTGGTTGTTTATCCTTCTGATAACTTCCTCCCGGGTGAGTTCATTCCTGCCCATCACCCTCGAAATGCGCTCCTCAACAGGTGCTGAAATGGTCACCACCCTGTCAACGAGGGTATCTGCCCCTGCCTCAAACAGGATGGCAGCCTCCATTATAACATACGGAGACTCTGAGGTCTCTGCCCAATGATCAAAGCGTTGCAGCACTGCCGGATGCACTGCCGCATTCACTTTTCTGAGCAGTTCCGGCCTGTTGAAAATGATGCGGGCAAGCTCCTTCCGGTCAAGCGTTCCGGTGTTGTACAGATCCTTTCCGATGATGAGATTGATTGAGGAGCGTACCCCCGGATCATTTTCCATAATCTCCCTGGCAACGTTGTCTGCAACAAATACCGGTATGTTCAGAACCCTGAAGATCCTGCATACGGTTGTTTTGCCGCTGCCAATTCCGCCCGTTACTCCAAGTCGTCTTGCCATCAGTAGTCCTCCCTTTTCAGCTTCCGCTTCCGCCAGTGCCTCCGGCCTTTATGGCAGGTGGTTTCTCCCCGGTTTGTTTACCACCGGAATATGAAGCAGGTCGGCCTGATACCGTCACCTCAACCGTCACCCTTTTCTGGCTGGTCTGCAGGTATTCAGGACATTCAATCGGAATCCGCGATCTGAAATTTTCATTCATTCTTTTGAATGAACGGTGTTTAGTGGGGATGCCGTGGAGCGTGTCAAGCACATGCTGCGGACCTGTGACAGGTATGCTGTCAGGATCAGCGACAATGATCACCTTCTTTCCCAGTGCGGGTTCCACCTGCAGATTGGGAATAACAGGCATCTTTCTGGTTACCAGCTTGTCATAACCAAAGAAGAGGGTGTCAGGATGGATCGCCAGAATGTCAAAATCAGCATGAAGCTGTTTGGAGAAGTTGCCCATCAACCCTGAGGTAACAAGATAGTAACGCGGCAACTTGCCTGGGATCCTGCGTGGTGAAACCTTTGAAAAGTCAATCACCACAGGCGCCCTGCTGCCTGACAGTTTTACCTTTAGGATAGAATAACCCGGCCCGCGCAGATCCATCCCGAGTTTGTCAGGCAGATCACCGGTCACAATACGGTCTTTCGGAGGGTTGATATACCTTACCGGATAATTGATGGAGCCCTGCAACTCCTTGCTAAGCTCATTCAGATACCAGAAGACAAACGAGAGGAGCAGAAAAAATGCAAAAACAAGGAGCTCCCTGTTAAGGAATCTTTCCGATCGTTCAGGTTTGTCTTTCATTATCTGAAAATTTACATAAGTGGTTTATTGCCTTGGAGCAACGTCAGAAGGATCCTTGAGGATGGCGTTCTTGTCAACCCTTATTTTGACGTCATTGGCAATCTCGACAGTCACAATGTTATCCGTCACATCCACCACTTTTCCGTATATTCCTCCGGTGGTTATTACCTTGTCATTCTTGCCGATGGCATTACGGTAGTTTGTCAGTTCCTTCTGTTTTTTCATCTGCGGCCTTATCATGAAGAAATAGAATACCACAAAAACCAGGACGA
>DAIDJT010000309.1 GCA_027451265.1 Bacteroidales bacterium
GAAGGATGATCATCCTTGGTGACTGGTTAAGCTGCCGCGAGAGTTATGCGGTGTATGACGGGAAAGAGCTTGAGCTGATAACTGTCAGCTGAGCGCCCCAACCGGTGACCGGGCCCGTAAAAATCACAAATATTTTTCTGATTATCAGGCAGTAGCCGGAGATTTGAAGCCCTTTGCCCTTACCCTGACGGTTATTGTATAATAGGCATATTCGTCGTTCACATTGTCGAACTTGTATGTGAGCCTGTTCCCTGATCTCCTGGCCATTTCAAGGAGTCCCATGTAGCCGGTTGATACTTTTGACATATCCTGCCCCATCAGCGCCACTTTAAGAAGCTTTTTGAGTCCGTCCTCATCATACCTGTTTACCATGTCAAGCTTTTGGGTGAGGTGGTCAGTGTCTGTTTTCCTGATGAGGTTGCCTGAGGTGATGATGAATGATGCCGGCGTCTTCCTGATCATTGCCAGTGGAATGCCATAATGCTTTTCTGCCTCGAAGCCGGGGCTGTGCTGGGCTACGTTCTGCAGCAGTTCGATGAGAGTGGCAAAGACGCGTTTGTGCAGGTTCTGTTCCAGCTCGGCCTCGCGCATGGTTGTCTCGCTGAAATTGAGAAGTTCCTTGCTGATGGCATGAGTCATCGGGCCTGCCCAGATGAAGAAGATGTTGTTTGACTTCATCATCCGTTCGAGCTGCACAATTCTTTTGGAGTCAAACGTACCCCGGTCTTCAGCGGGTTCACTCATCCCCTTGCCGCCGGAGTCGATAGTCTTGCTGAGTATGAAATAAGAGTATTTATCGTCGATAGGGTAAAAGTCGTAGTCAAGCCTGTTCCCGGTCTTCCGTGCCATTTCCATAAGGCCAAGCCCTGCCCCGCCCTTCTTTCCGATCTTGGTATCCTGCAGCATGGTTCTGTAGACCTCCCTGATCCTGTCAGGTTCCAGGCTGTTGATCTTTACCAGGTTGCTTCTCAGGCTCCTGACCTCGCTCTTTTTAAGTGCATTGCCGGTGCTGACTGTATATCCGTCGGCAGTCTTGCTGTATACAACGAGGGAGGTTATGTCCTCGCTCCTGGTAACTCCGTGCCTGGTTATGTTCTGGAGATTTTCAAGTACGAACATGAACAGTCTTTTGCGTCCCAGCATGCTGAAGTCAGAGAACTCCATCTCCCTCTCAAGGAGTGTCAGCAGGCTGACAGAGTTGTCTCCGGTCACCTCGCCGCGGTAGGCGAACATCAGATGTTCATCTGAAAGCTTCTGCCTTAGTTTGTTAATCAGTTCCATATATTCCGACAAAAAGGAGGTCCTATCATTCCCGGAAAGCAAAATAAAGAAAAAGAAATGTGTTTAGCTACTGTCGGGGCAAATTTCAGCCTGCATGGTCCTTAAGGGCTGCTCCCGAGCCGGTGGCACGTGTCTGCAGGCGCGGCTCCGTTCACCCTGCCCATGCCGCCACGGCTGACTCCTGCCCCGGAGTCACGATTGTGCGGAGGTGGCTTCACTCAGCCTGCCCAGCCCTCGCGGTCGAGGTTACGGTAGTTGATGGCTTCGGAGAGGTGGTCAGGTCTTATTGTGTCAGAGTGATCGAGGTCGGCTATGGTGCGTGCCACCTTAAGGATCCGCTCATAGGCCCTGGCTGACAGTCGCCGCCTCTCCATGGCTGCCCTGAGAAGCCTTCCGCCGGCGTCATCGAGATGGCAGTACCGCCGGATCATTGCAGGGGTCATCTGTGCGTTGGAGTGAATGCCGTCACTGCCGGCAAAACGGTCAGCCTGGATCTCCCTCGTCTCAACAACCCGTTGCCGTATCACTGATGAGCTTTCGGCCATTGAGTTTAATGAAAGCCTTTCATAGTCAACCGGGGCCACCTCGATGTGGATGTCTATCCGGTCAAGGAGGGGGCCTGATATCCTGCTCATGTATCTCTGAACCATGCCTGGGGCGCAGGTGCACTCCCTTGCCGGATGGTTATGGTATCCGCAGGGGCAGGGATTCATGGATGCAATGAGCATCACCGAGGCGGGAAAAATGCAGCTCATCCGGGCACGCGCGATTGTAATAACCCTGTCTTCGAGCGGCTGACGGAGCACCTCCAGGACGCTTCTTTTAAACTCCGGCAGTTCATCCAGAAAGAGGATGCCGTTGTGGGCCAGGCTTATCTCTCCGGGCTGGGGCACAGGCCCGCCGCCAATCAGAGCGATGTCAGAGCATGTATGGTGCGGGCTGCGGAAGGGACGGCGAGTCATCAGCGCTACATGATTGTCAATCTTTCCCGCCACGGAGTGGATCTTGGTGGTCTCGAGGGCCTCCTCAAGGGTTAGTGGAGGCAGAATGCCCGGCAGGCGGCGGGCCAGCATGGTTTTGCCAGACCCCGGAGAACCTACCATTATTGCATTATGATTCCCGGCGACAGCTACCTCCAGTGCGCGCTTGACATTTTCCTGACCTCGCACGTCTGCGAAGTCAGTATCATAAACGTTGCCCTCGCGGCTGAAGAGACTGCGGATGTCAACCCGGAGCGGGGATGGTGTGCTTTTGCCAAGGAGATAGCTGACCACCTCGCCGAGGGTGTTGACCCCAAAAACATCGATGCCCTCAACCACGGCAGCTTCGGGGGCATTGAGTGCGGGCACCATCATTCCGTGGAAACCCCCGGCACGTGCACGCAGGGCCATCGGGAGCACACCGCGCACCG
>DAIDJT010000310.1 GCA_027451265.1 Bacteroidales bacterium
CCCTTACAATGGTCATGGCCAACCGCCTCCTGGTGAAGATGATGATTGAAGAGGGGATGCATTATCCAATACATCTGGGCATTACCGAGGCAGGTGAGGGTGAGGATGGAAGAATCATCTCCGCCGCCGGCACCGGAACTCTTCTGGCAGAGGGAATAGGAGACACAATCAGGATCTCACTGTCAGAGCCTCCCGAAGCCGAGATACCTGTTGCCCGCGCAATAATCAGGGCTGTGGCCGGCAATGCAGGAAGGGTTATGAATCCAGTACCGGCGCTGGAGCAGCGCAGTACAGGCGGGAGATGGTTTCCGCAGGTGTATTCGGAGGGTGCGTCACAAGCCGGTACCGGATCAGCTGACGGGAGCCTTCCGCACAACGGGCCCGGTGAAAATATCCGGTACAAAGAAAAGGGTGGCGATAAGATCCGCACCGGTGAAATGCGGGGAAGATTTTCTGACGAGTCCGGCGCAGCATTCACCGGTGAGGCATTGACCGTCACACCTGATCAGATGAGGGCCATGGCAGGGGCGACAGCCTATGACAGCCTCCTGAACCCTGTCTTCAACTGTGACGACCCGGCACAACTGGCCATAGAAGCTGCCACACTGCTTGGAAGATTCTTCATTGCCCGGCATCCGGCGGGAATCTGTATTTCCAACAAAGGCGCCGTTCAGGGTGAACCGCTTCGCAGACTTGCCTTCTCGATACTCCAGGCCACCGAGGCAAGGATAACCCGTACAAGATATATTTCATGCCCCACTTGCGGGAGGACCAAATTCAACCTGCAGGAGGCAGTCCGGAAGGTAAAGGAGGCAACGGCACACCTCACCGGAATGAAGATAGCAGTGATGGGATGCGTGGTCAACGGCCCCGGCGAGATGGCCGGAGCCGATTATGGCTATGTGGGTGCTGCTGAGGGTAAGGTGCACATCTATCGTGGCACCGAAGCTGTTCTCAAAAATGTGCCTGAGGCGGAGGCGCTTGACAGACTTCTGCAGCTGATCAGGAATGATCAGACCGGACAGAAATAGCACTACGCTTTATCGTCCCCTGATACGACCAACCGGTAGCCAGGCACACTCACCCGGTTGCCCGGCAGGTCAGCAGGCCGGTTATTCTTTCTCCTTTGAGTCGGCCAGCCGGTAATCAAGCTGCCTCTTCTGCAGGTCTGCCTTCACAACCTCCACGCTGATCTTGTCACCGAGCATATAAACCTTGCCCGACTGCCTTCCGCGGATACAGTAGTTCTCCTCGTCATACTCGAAGAAGTCGTCCTGCAGCTCCCTGATGGCAACCATTCCCTCGCACTGGTTTTCGATGATTTCAACGTAGATGCCCCACTCGGTCACGCCGGAGATGACGCCCTCAAACACCTTTCCTATCTTGTCACTCATGAACTCCACCTGCTTGTACTTGATAGAGGCCCTCTCGGCATCGGTGGCCAGACGCTCCATCTTCGAGGAGTGCTCGCACAGTTTCGCGTATTTGTCCTTGTCGCGCGCAGGCTGGCCCTCAAGATATTTTGTCAGCAGCCTGTGAACCATCATGTCCGGGTAACGGCGGATGGGTGATGTGAAGTGGGTGTAAAACCCGAAAGCCAGGCCATAGTGGCCGATGTTGTCGGTTGAATAGATTGCCTTGGCCATGGAGCGCAGGGCGAGGGTCTCGACGATGTTCTGCTCTTTCTTTCCCGAGACTTCTTCCATGAGTTTGTTCATGGCTGCCGGGAGGCCCTTCACGTTTTCAGTGTCAATCTCATAACCGAACCGCTTGATGAAGTAGCTGAACGAGCTCAGCTTCTCCGGATCAGGTTTGTCATGGATACGGTAGACGAAGGTTTTTCCCTTCAGCTTCCGGCCGACATATTCCGCCACCCGCTTGTTGGCCAGCAGCATGAACTCTTCTATTAATTGATTGGCTGTGCCGAACTCACGGAAGAGAATACCGAGAGGAACACCCTTCTCACTCAGGTTGAACTTCACTTCGAGCCTCTCAAAGGCGAAAGAACCTGAGGCGAAGCGCTTGCTCCGGAGCATCTGTGCCAGGTTGTGGAGGGTGAGTATCTGCTCCTTCATGTCGCCCTCACAGGTGTCAATGACCTTCTGAGCATCGGAGTAGGAGAAGCGCCTGTCTGAGCTGATGATTGTGCGCCCGAACCATTCATTGACTACATTGGCTTTTGCATCAAGCTCGAGTACAGCTGAATATGTCAGCTTGTCTTCTGAGGGATTCAGTGAGCAGATGTGGTTTGAAAGCCTCTCGGGAAGCATCGGGATGGTCCGGTCTACAAGGTAGACTGATGTTGCCCTCTCCTGGGCGACTTTTTCTATCGGTGAGCCGGTTCTTACGTAATGGGTGACATCGGCGATATGCACTCCGACTTCAATGTTTCCGTTTGGCAGCTTCCTCATGGAGAGGGCGTCGTCGAAGTCCTTGGCATCCTCGGGGTCAATCGTAAAGGTGGGGATTTTGCGGAAGTCGCGTCTTGCCGCGATCTCCTCAGCGGTTATCTCTGCGGGTATCTTTTCTGCGGCGGCTTCGATCTCGGGGTCAAACCTGTTAGGCAGGCCGAACTCGGCCAGGATGGCATGCATCTCGGTGTCATTCTCGCCGGGGTTGCCAAGGACCTCAACTATCTCGCCAACGGGGTTTCGCGAGCGCTGGTCCCATTCAACGATGCGGGCCA
>DAIDJT010000311.1 GCA_027451265.1 Bacteroidales bacterium
GTGAAATCCCATGGTACCACAATGATCTTGCTGTCAACTTCCATAATCAGAATGTTTTCAATTAATATAGTAAAATTACCCTTTTTGCCGGATTAAGTCAAGCTATACCGGTACCAATGAAAAACGCCCCCGCCACATGAAAAATTGCGTCTGAGCACAAAAACAGTGCCATTTGTGGCAAGACCAATACGGCAACAGGAACAAAATACTATTTTTGTCTGCATAATGCGATGATCATTTAAGATGAGAAAAAAAGTAAAGGAACTGCTTGCCAGCCATGTAACGGGCGAAAAGGTGTTAGTAAAGGGTTGGGTCAGGACAAAGAGAGAGATAAAGAATGTGGCATTCGTGGCGCTGAATGACGGCTCGACAATTAACAACATTCAGATTGTCATTGATATAAACAGTTTCCCCGCTGAACTGCTGAAAGACATTACCACCGGCGCCAGCCTGGCTGTAACGGGTACCCTGGTCCAATCGCAGGGTAAGGGCCAGAGCGTGGAGATCAATGCATCGGATATCACCATTTATGGCAAATGTGATCCGGAGACGTACCCGCTGCAGAAAAAGGGCCATTCAATGGAATTCCTCAGGGAGATAGCCCATCTGCGCTTCCGCACGAACACCTTCGGTGCTGTGATGCGCATCCGTCACGCCATGGCTTTTGCTATTCACAAGTATTTCAATGACAGAGGATTCTATTACCTGCACACACCAATTATAACCGGCAGTGACGCCGAAGGCGCCGGTGAGATGTTCCATGCAACCACCCTCGACCTCGAAAACCTGCCGAGGACAAAGGATGGGAAGATTGATTATGAGCAGGATTTCTTCGGGAAGCCGGCCAACCTTACTGTATCCGGCCAGCTTGAGGGTGAGCTGGGTGCGCTGGCCCTTGGTGAGATTTATACCTTCGGCCCTACATTCCGCGCAGAGAACTCAAATACCCCGAGACACCTGGCGGAGTTCTGGATGATTGAGCCGGAAATGGCCTTCTGGGATATTAATGACAACATGGACCTCGCTGAGGATTTCACAAAGTACCTCATCAGGTATGGACTTGACAACTGCCGTGAAGACCTGGAGTTCCTTAACAAGATGATAGACAACGGCCTCATTGAGCGGCTTGAGTTCGTTCTTGCAAACAGCTATATGAGGCTGACCTATACCGAGGCTGTAAAAATACTTGAGGCTACAGGCCGCAAGTGGGAGTATCCTGTAGGCTGGGGTCGTGACCTGCAGGCAGAACATGAGCGTTATCTCGTGGAGACACACTTCAGGAAACCGGTGATACTTACAGATTACCCGATGAACATCAAGGCTTTTTATATGAAGCAGAATGATGACGGAAAGACGGTCAGGGCCATGGATGTGCTCTTCCCCGGAATCGGCGAGATAATTGGCGGTTCGCAGAGGGAAGAGGAGCTGGATAAGCTGACGCGAAGGATT
The DNA here is from genome assembly GCA_027451265.1 of Bacteroidales bacterium. Lineage (GTDB taxonomy): Bacteria > Bacteroidota > Bacteroidia > Bacteroidales > VadinHA17 > SR-FBR-E99. Next base: position 1,450 of record DAIDJT010000311.1, read on the forward strand.
GAGGAGCTGAAACTGCCTCTGAAAGATCTGTGGTGGTACCTTGACACAAGGAAATTCGGTACTGCGCCGCATTCAGGCTTTGGCCTGGGCTTTGCGCGGCTGATCCTTTTCATGACCGGTATGTCAAACATCCGCGATGTGGTACCATTCCCCCGTACTCCCCGGAACGCTGAATTCTAAACTGCTGAAAAAGAGACTCCATGCTCGACCAGAAACTCCAGCAGAAACTGCTACAGAAGCTTTCCCCGCAGCAGATCCAGATGATCAAGCTGCTGGAGGTGCCTGCCATGCAGATGGAGGAGCGCATCAAGAAGGAGCTGGAGGAGAACCCTGCCCTGGAGGAGGGCCCTGAGGAGGATGAGGTGCAGGATGATAATGAGGATGAGGTTGATGATGAAAAGGCCGAACGCGAACAGGATGAGTTCGCCCTTGATGATTACCTGAACGACGAGGATATACCTGATTACCGCCTGCAGGTCAACAACACCTCAAAGGATGACGAACGGCGTGAAGAGATACCCTATGCTGCCGGGTCATCCTTCCACGAGAGCCTGATACAGCAGCTCACCCTCCGTACTGACACCGAGCGGGAAGATCTCCTGGGTGTGTATATCATCGGGAACATAGATGATGACGGTTACCTCCGCCGCGAGGTGGAGAATATGGTTGATGACCTTGCCTTTCTCCAGAACATCACTACCGATGTCAACGAACTGAATGCCATCCTGAAGATAATTCAGGACCTGGAGCCTGCCGGCGTCGGCGCCCGTGACCTGCGCGAGTGCCTGCTCCTTCAGCTGGAGAAAAAAGACCATTCGGTACCTTCGGTGACGCTGGCTATAACGGTACTTACTGATTACTTCGAGGAATTCTCAAGGCGGCATTATGAAAAGATAATGACCAGGATGGGGATTGGCGAGGCGCAGATGAAAGGGATCATTGACGAGGTCCTGAAGCTCAATCCAAAGCCCGGCGGCACCGTCAGCGATCCATATGCAAGAACTGCCCAGCACATTATACCGGACTTCATCCTGGATCAGAGCGACAGCGGACTGGAGCTCAGCCTGAACAACAGAAACATCCCGGAACTGAAGGTGAACCGTGATTACAGCGAGATGCTTGAGTCATACAGCCGTGACAGGAAAGCCGGCAAGCAGAACCGT
>DAIDJT010000312.1 GCA_027451265.1 Bacteroidales bacterium
ATTGACTTGGAAAGCATTGAGTGCTGAAGAACCTCTCCCTCTTTTAAACCCATTTTATCTACAAGACCTGCAATTCTTTCGGAACCGAAAAGTCTCATAAGGTCGTCTTCGAGAGAAACAAAGAAACTTGAAGAACCTGGGTCTCCCTGACGACCGGCACGACCTCTGAGCTGACGGTCAACCCGTCTGGAGTCGTGTCTCTCTGTACCAATAATTGCAAGACCGCCTGCCTCTTTTACTCCGGGACCGAGCTTGATGTCGGTACCACGGCCGGCCATGTTGGTTGCAATGGTTATTGTACCTGTCTTACCGGCCTCTGCAACTATCTCTGCTTCACGCTGATGTAGCTTGGCATTCAGAACATTGTGCTTCAGCCCCTTCATCTTGAGCATGCGGCTAAGCAGCTCCGAAATCTCAACTGAAGTCGTACCAACCAGGACCGGCCTGCCTGCCTTGTTAAGATTCACTATCTCGTCGATGACAGCATTGTATTTTTCACGCTTGGTCTTGTATACCAGGTCTTCATGGTCCTTCCTGATCACGGCAACGTTTGTCGGAATAACCACAACATCAAGCTTGTATATGTTCCAGAACTCTCCTGCCTCAGTGACTGCCGTACCGGTCATACCGGCCAGCTTGTGGTACATCCTGAAATAGTTCTGAAGTGTAATGGTGGCATATGTCTGTGTTGAAGCCTCAACCTTAACGTTTTCCTTCGCCTCAATGGCCTGATGCAGGCCGTCTGAATAACGGCGGCCCTCGAGTATTCGCCCTGTCTGTTCATCAACTATCTTGACCTTGTTGTCCATTACCACGTACTCCACATCGTTCTCGAACAGGGTGTAGGCTTTCATCAGCTGGGTCATTGTATGGACGCGTTCCGATTTTACGGCGTAATCCTGGAGAAGCTCATCCTTGGCCTTCATTCTCTCCTTTTCGTCCTTTATGCTTTTCTCAATGTCAGCGATCATGCTTCCCACATCCGGGAGGACGAAGAAGCTGGAGTCCTCAACAGATGTTGCAATGAGATCATGGCCCATTTCCGTCAACTCAATGGAGTTGGCCTTTTCGTCAATTACGAAATAGAGTTCTTCGGTGACTTTGGGCATCTCCTTCGAGTTGTTCTGCATATAGAAGTTCTCGGTCTTCTGAAGCAGGGTCCTCACCCCCTCTTCGCTCAGGTACTTTATAAGTGCGCTGTTTTTGGGCAACCCCTTGTAGGCTCTGAGCAGGAGCAGGCCGCCTTTGTCATTGTCGCCTTCGGCGATAAGCCTCTTGGAGTCGGCAAGCAGTTGTGTCACCAGCTTTCGCTGGGCGCTGACAAGCTTTTCCACCTTGAACTTGTACTCGTCAAACTGTGCGGTATCGCTCTTTGCCGTCGGGCCCGAGATGATGAGAGGTGTCCTGGCATCATCAATAAGGACTGAGTCAACCTCGTCAACTATGGCATAGTGGTGTTTCCTCTGGACCAGGTCCTCGGGATTGATTGCCATGTTGTCACGGAGGTAGTCAAAGCCGAACTCGTTGTTGGTGCCGAAGGTTATGTCAGAGTTGTATGCCTTGCGTCTTGCATGCGAGTTGGGTTCATGCTTGTCAATACAGTCAACCGTGAGACCGTGGAACTCATACAGTGGTCCCATCCATTCAGAGTCTCGTTTGGAGAGATAATCGTTTACTGTCACTATATGCACTCCCCTTCCTGCCAGTGCATTAAGGAAGACGGGCAGTGTGGCCACGAGGGTTTTGCCTTCACCGGTGGCCATCTCGGAAATCTTGCCCTTGTGCAGTGCCACTCCACCGATGAGCTGGACATCGTAGTGTACCATATCCCATACGATCTCGTTTCCTCCTGCCATCCACCGGTTTTTCCAGTAAGCCTTATCACCTTCCACGGTAACGGAGGGGCGGGTGGCTGCGAGGTTGCGGTCCCAGTCACGGGCTGTCACCTCAAGGACTTCGTTTTCCTTGAAGCGGCGGGCAGTCTCCCTGACAATTGCAAAGGCTACCGGAAGTACCTCGTCAAGCTTCCCCTCAATCTTTTCAAGTATCTGTTTTTCAAGCTTATCAACCTGATTGTAGAGCTCTTCCTTGCGGTTGACATCATCTTCATTTTCGGCATTTGTACGGATTTCGGCAATTTCCTTCTCCTCAGCGGAGACGTGTTCGCGTATTTCCTGCCTCAGCGCCAGGGTTCTGTCGCGCAAAGCGTCATTTGACAATGATATTATGTGTGCACTCTCCTTCTGTATCTTTTCAACGAACGGATTGATTTCTTTAAGGTCCCGTTCATCCTTGTTGCCGAGGAAGAGGGAAAGGACTGTGTTAATGATGCTCATTTACTGTTTTTTTAAAAACATCCGCAAAATTAATACAATTTCCGGTTTCATCGGGTTTTAATGCCATAATGACAGTCAGGATGGAAAGGTACAGGAAACCCGGGGGCGATCGCGGTTCCGGAACGAAAAGAGGCTGCCCCGCCCGGGACAGCCTCCTTTTCATGTATCTGATATCAGCGGCTGATTATTTACCCCTGAGCATCATTATGTCACGGTCAAGGAAGTAGATACCTTGTTCTCCGGCCAGACTTATTTTGTCAATGATC
>DAIDJT010000313.1 GCA_027451265.1 Bacteroidales bacterium
GCCGTTGATATGGGCGGTGACCACCTTCCCGCCGTCAAGTGTTATTTCAATGTTTGCCATCGGGTTACAGATAATTTTAAATTATGGTGTGAGCTCTGTCGGTATCATTGTTTCCTCACGGCTGTAATCAGGAAGACGCCGAACTTTCTGGCCTCGTTGCCATCGGTCACCTTTTCGATGCTGTACACCTGGCTGTGTTTTACCTCACCGAATCCGTGACTCTCAAGTGAGGCTTCCAGCATCTCCGGATCAAAACCCTTGTGGCCTGTGAATCCGTTTCCATGAAATGAACCGTCCTCCCTGTAAAGATCTGCTATGGCCAGGTAACCACCGGCCTTCAGCATGACGCTGAACTTCTCCAGAATTTTTTCAACATCAATTACATGATGAAGAACCATGAGTGAATAAATCAGGTCAAACCGCTCATCACTATAGTCTTCCTTTTCCAGGTCTGCTTTTACTGCTTTCCTGTTTTGTGCGGTTTTTCGGCCTCGCAAAAGTCAACTACTTGATTAATAGATAACAGAGAGAATTTTGATTGTAAATGTGGGTGCCTCGGCCTATATTTACTGAATGTTTGTACGGCAGAAAATAAATAGAAGTGGGAGTGTAAGTGTTCAGATTGTCCAGAAGGTAGGCCGTATAAACAGAGTTGTGAGGACTATAGGCTGTTCTACTGACCCGGTTGAGCTGGGAGAGCTTCAGAGGCAGGCAGAATACGAGAAGGACAGGATTTATGGTCCCACACTATTTGATCCCCGCCCTGTAGAAGATCTTAAGAATGTCACCAATGATTGTATAAGGGTAATCGGACCTGACATTGTCTTTAGTGAATTGTATGCCCGTATAGGCTTTGATGTTATTGGAGAGCCACTTCTTAAGGCCTTGGCGATATCCCGGCTGACTCATCCCGGGAGCAAGCTCAAATTGAGTGAATATCTTAGCGTTACTGGGCGTGATAGTATCTCGGTGTACTCCATATACCGGTTTTTAGACAAGATAAGCGGCAGATATAAATCTCAGATAGAGCATCTTTCATTTGCGTATACGAAACGGATACTTAACGGAGAGATCGGTATCGTTTTCTATGATATGACGACCATCTACTTTGAGAGCAGCCAGCCTGATGAGCTTAGGATCCCGGGGTTCTCCAAAGAAGGCAAGCATCATCTTCCTCAGATCTTTCTTGGGTTATTGGTTGGCTGTAATGGGTATCCCATTGGATATGATATTTTTGAGGGCAATATTTTTGAAGGTCACACACTGATCCCGATCCTGGAGCGGTTCGAAAAGCAGTTTTCCATAGGTCATCCAATTGTAGTTGCAGATGCAGGATTGCTGAGCAAGTCAAATATCGAAGAACTGACAAAGCGTAAATACAAATTTATCCTTGGGGCGCGGGTAAAGAATGAAGGAGCCAAAGTGGTTCATGTTGTCCAGGGGCGTGAATGGGCAAATGGGGATATGGTTGAATATTTAAAACCTGATGGCAGTCGCCTGATTATCGAATATACCGAGAGTCGGGCTAAGAAGGATGAATTTAACCGTACAAGAGGAATCAGGAAGCTGGAAAAACAAGTAAACACTGGTAAACTGACAAAAAGTAACCTCAATAACAGAGGCTATAACAAGTATCTCAAGTTAGAAGGTGATATATCTATCAGTATTGATTATCAGAAGTATGACAATGACAGGAAGTGGGATGGTATCAAAGGATATGTTACAAATACTGATCTTGCCAGAGAGTTGGTTGTAACAAGATACAGGGATCTGTGGCAAATTGAAAAGGCGTTCCGAATATCAAAGACCGACCTGCAAATAAGGCCAGTGTATCATCGTCGCAGGGACAGGATTGAATCACATATCTGCATCTCGTTCATGGCTTATCTAATGTACAAGGAGTTAGAGAGGTTATTATATGTTAATAACCTGACAATATCCGTCGAAAAGGCTATTGAGCAGATAAACAAGATCTATGAAATTATAATCCCTGGTGATGATGGTAGTCAGTCATCATTTAGACCACATAACAATCCCCTTCAACAAAAAATTATTGAATTAATAAGCTCATCCTGATTTTGGGTGTCTTTCGCACAAAACAGGAGGAGTTCTTAAAAATTGCTGCATCCGTGATCGGATGAGGTGTATGGTGTCCGCCTGTTTCCGTCAACCCTCTGCCCTGGATGCGGTGACCTCAAATGCCGGTACGGAGTTAATGGTTTTTTTAACGAGACAAAGTTCAGCCGCGTTGACTACGGCGGCAGCGTATTTCTCCGGGAAATCTGCCGGAAGCTTTATGTCGAGTTTAAACCGCGAAGGTACTCTCCTGTCAGGATCAAACTCCGCTGACTGTATGATTTTTATCCCCTCAGCGGGTATCCCGCGCTGGTCACAGAATGATTTGACGTAGATCCCTGCGCAGGTGCCTATTGATGCCTGGAATAGCTCAAAAGGTTCGGGGGCTGTGCCTTCTCCTCCGTTCCTGACCGACTGATCGGTTTTGATTGTCCTGCCGTTGATATGGGCGGTGACCACCTTCCCGCCGTCAAGTGTTATTTCAATGTTTGCCATCGGGTTACAGATAATTT
>DAIDJT010000314.1 GCA_027451265.1 Bacteroidales bacterium
ACTATACAATCCAAACTATTTTGATGTTCACACCCCACCCTTTGACCAACGGAACCAAAGCGGGGATTATCAGCAAAAGTCCGCCCCGTACAGGTCAGCCTGCCACGGTGACAGTCTCGTCGTAACTATCTGTTTATCTTTACATTTACGGCTTCAGTGCCTGATTGTGAAATCACTGTAGCCCGCCGTGGGCCCTTCGCTGACCTCTGCATAGTCAACGAACCCCCTGCCCGGTCCGCTGCGGCACCATGCTGCAAATCCGTCAAGCTGTTCCCTGGTACCCTCTGCCTCAATGAAGACACTGCCGTCAGGCATGTTTTTAACATAACCGGTAATTCCCCGGGTCCATGCCTCGCGGGCAGCGTTCCACCTGAACCCTACCCCCTGTACCTTGCCGGTTACATGTATCCTGTAATGAATCATTGATTCCATGGTTCAACAGGTTTTATGAAAAGAGGAGGTGTCATTCTTCTGTTTTTACCTCCAATTTAAGTTAAATTTACACATTTTTGGAATGGTTTGTTTTAAAGGAGGCTGTGCCTGCTTATGAAGAAGGGATGGAAAATACTGATTGTGGCGCTGGCGGTGGTAATCTTCATACCGCTTTTCTTAATCAGCTCCGTTCAGGCCGGAATCTTCGGGCGTCTGCCCGGAAAGAAGGAACTGCGGAACTACAGGAATGCCACTGCCTCGGTAGTGCTCTCGCACGAAGGTGAGACAATAGGCCGTTTTTTTTCAGAGAACCGCATCACCATCACTTCTGACCAGATACCCCCTTACCTCATCAATGCGCTGGTGGCCACCGAGGATGCACGGTTCTATGAGCACTCCGGTGTTGACTCAAGAAGTCTGATCAGGGTGATCTTCAAGACCATCCTCTTCAATGATCGCAGTGCGGGCGGTGGCAGTACCATAACCCAGCAACTGGCGAAGAATATGTACGGCCGCCAGGATTACGCCATTCTGTCGGTTTTCCTGAACAAGACCAGGGAGGTCATCCTGGCGCGCCGCATCGAAAAGGTCTTCACCAAGGATGAGATACTGACCCTGTACCTGAACACTGTATCGTTCGGTGAGAACCTGTATGGCATTGAGGCGGCGTCACAGCGGTATTTCAGCAAGAGCACTGCTGACCTCAGGGTGGAGGAGGCGGCTCTGCTCACCGGCATGCTGAAGGCAAATACTTCATTCAATCCGCGGCTGAATCCTCAGAACGCCGTCAGGAGGCGCAACGTGGTGCTGTCCCAGATGGAGAAATACGGGTACCTGGTTAGCAGGGCCGCCGATTCGCTCAGCGCCCTGCCGCTAAATCTCGATTACAGCAAGACGGAAATCTCCGGGCCGGCTGATTACTTCCTTATCAGGGTGAGGATGGAGGCTGACCGCATCCTCAGGGAGATATCCGCTTTTCGGGGGAAAGAGTGGGACATTGAGCGTGACGGGCTGGTCATCACCACCACTCTGAGGTTGCCATTACAGCTCGCTGCAGGGGATGCGTTTGCCGCACACATGCCACGGATGCAGAAGAGGCTTGATGAGCAATACGGAACATCCCCGGGGCGCAGGGCCCTGAAGGAGATTCCTGACAGCCTGAAGAAGATGATGACAACCCTCCAGGCAGGCCTCATGGCAATGGACCCTGCCACAGGGGCTGTCATGGCATGGACCGGGGGTATTGATTTTAAAACACAGCCCTATGACCAGGTACTCGCCAGGAGACAGCTGGCTTCAGTCTTCAAGCCATTCATTTACGCAGCAGCACTTGAAGACGGGGTTGAACCATGCAGGTATCTCGACAACGACTCGGTAACCCTGTCAGGATTCAACGACTGGAGCCCTGAAAACTACAATCACTCCTACGGCGGCAAGTACTCGCTGGCAGGAGCCCTGGCACAGAGCATGAACATACCCACATTCAGCCTCTTCCTGATGATCGGGTTCGACAAGGTTGAACGGCTGTGGCAGAATATGGGCTTCTCCTTTCCGCTGGTTAACATGCCTTCACTTGCCATGGGCACTGCGGAGGCCAGTATTCTGGAGGTTACCAGAGCATATGCCGCTTTCGCCAACGGCGGGATGATGGTCACTCCATACCTTATTGAGTCAGTGAAGGCTCCTGACGGCAGGATACTCTGGCAGTACGCGCCGCCACACGAATGGGACAGGGTTCTTTCCGAACGCTCAGCCATACTCATGGGCGCCATGCTGGAAAAGGCCATCAGGGAAGGTACAGGGGCCTCTGTTCACAGCATCTACGGGTTGAAGATACCCCTTGCCGGCAAGACAGGCACCTCACAAAACTATGCCGATGCATGGTTCGCAGCCTTCAACCCGGGGCTGGTCATCGTCAGCCGGGTGGGTGCTTCCTCACCGTCAATCCATTTCAACAGCGGATCAAACGGCTCCGGGAGTGCTTTGGCTCTCCCTCTGGTGGCGCTGACCCTCAAAAAGGTTGAAAAGAATAAGGAAATCATGAATATTGTCAATGTCCCCTTTGCCCCGCTGCCTCCGGAACTGGCCCTGGCCCTCGATTGCCCCGATTTCAGGGACAAGAGCTTCTTCGACATGGTGATAGACATGTT
>DAIDJT010000315.1 GCA_027451265.1 Bacteroidales bacterium
ACCGGTGACATAGGCAGACCGGTAAACAGGATACTGAAGAGCCCCGAGCCGTTCCCGCAGGCTGACTACCTGATCACGGAATCAACCTACGGTGACCGGCTTCATCCCTCGATGGAAGAGTCGGACGAGGAACTTTACCGGGTAGTTAACCACACCTGCGTCGAGAAAAAGGGGAAGTTGATAATACCTGCCTTCAGCGTGGGTCGCACTCAGGAGATCGTCTATTCACTCAATATACTGCACAATGCCGGACGTCTCCCGAAGGTGGATATTTATGTTGACAGCCCGCTCTCGGTCAACGCCACCAATATTTTCAGGATGCATCCAGACTGCTTTAATAATGACGTAAGAGACCTGATGCTTACAGATCCTGATCCGTTCGGGTTTAACTCCCTCTTCTACAATACGTCGGTAGAAGGCTCAAAAAGCCTTAACGAGATAAAGGGGCCGGTGATAATCATTTCATCATCGGGAATGATGGAAGCAGGCCGCGTCAAGCACCACCTGGCAAACAGCATCAGCAATCCGGCCAATACGGTGCTGGTGGTAGGTTACTGCGCTCCTTCAACCCTCGGAGCACGCATCCTCAGAGGCGAACCGGAGGTATCAATACACGGAAACAAATACCCGGTAAAGGCCGAGATTGAAAGGATTGAGTCATACTCGGGGCACGGCGACTATCGCGAAATGGCTGATTACCTGTCCTGCCAGGATCCTGCACTGCTCAGGAAGGTCTTCCTTGTTCATGGTGAATATGAGACTCAGTTGACCTACAGTTCATACCTTGAAAAGAGGGGAATCTCATCTATAGAGATTCCTGCTCAGGGGATGTCATATACCCTTTGATGCTTACAAAAGTCATTTTTATGTTTTACATGAATTCTTTTATTGCACAAAAAAACTCAGAAGTATGTTCATATTAATGGTTGTGCTATTCCTGCTGGGATACCTGGCGATAGCGCTCGAGCATCCGATTAAAGTTGAAAAGGCTGCCAGCGCCCTGTTGCTGGGTTCTGTCCTATGGGCTGTCTACGCCCTATCCAGTGAACAGGTCCTCGCCATGGGCTTCTCCCCCTCATGGGAGGAGTTGAAGCATATGGGACAGCAGATCCTGGGAAACATTGCACCCGCATTGACCCCGGACCAGTTTGCCACATCGCCGTTCAAAGAAACGGTTGAACTGGCAGGAAATTCAAGGGCTTTTGTGAAGGAGGAACTTGCGCATCATCTTGTGGATATTGCCGAAATCCTCTTCTTCCTCTTTGGTGCAATGACCATAGTTGAGGTGATCGACCAGCACCAGGGATTCACGGTTATCACAAACAGGATAGCCACCAGGAGTAAGGTAAGGCTTATCTGGATTATCGGGTTCATCACCTTCTTCATGTCAGCTGTACTTGACAACCTGACAACAACCATAGTGATGATCGCCCTACTCAGGAAGCTTATCTCGGACAAGCCCACACGATGGATTTTTGCAAGCATGATTGTCATTGCCGCCAATGCCGGAGGGGCATGGTCGCCAATAGGTGACGTAACCACAATCATGCTCTGGATTGGCAGCCAGATCACCACAGTAAACATTATACTCAAGGTATTCCTTCCGAGTCTGGTTAACATGATAGTGCCTCTTGCCATCCTGTCATTCATGGTCAGTGGTGATGTTAAAAGACCGGAGAGAGCACATGAGTCTGCCGACATCACAACTCCCTTTGAAAGGACATTCATCCTCATCCTTGGGGTCTCCATGCTGCTCTTCGTCCCGGTGTTCAAGACCATTACGCACCTTCCGCCATGGGTCGGGATGATCTTTGGTCTCGGCGTTCTCTGGCTGGCGTCAGAGATAATGCACCGTGACAAGGAGGATGAGATACGGAAGAAACTCACCATTTATAATATTGTAAAGAAGGTTGACACACCAACAATCTTCTTCTTCCTGGGGATACTCTCAGCAGTGGCGGCCCTTCAGAGCGCCGGCCACCTCAGCCTGCTGGCAGGATGGCTTGACGATAAGCTTGGTGACATTTACCTGATCAACCTGGCGATAGGAGCCATATCAGCGGTTGTTGACAATGTGCCGCTGGTGGCCGGCGCCATGGGAATGTATGAGGTGGTCACCCCTGATATGCTGCGTATGGCCGCTGACCCGGCATATGCCGGCTTCTTTGTGCAGGACGGCCTCTTCTGGGAGATGCTCGCATACTGTGCCGGAACCGGAGGCAGCATGCTTATAATCGGGTCTGCCGCAGGTGTGGCTGCCATGGGCCTCGAGAGAATAGACTTTATCTGGTACATGAAAAAGATCTCATGGCTGGCCCTGGCAGGCTATCTCGCCGGCGCAGGGGTATACTGGCTTCAGGCTCAGCTCCTGGCATGAGATTGCCCTGAAGGATAATAATGCTCCTTCCGGAGCGAAATTAAACATTAATGAAAAAAGGTGCCCATCTGAGGGCACCTTTTTCATTTAGACAAAGAAGAAGTATTTCTTTCTACCTGTTTACCAGGTCAAGGTAACTGACCGATCCCTGAAGCGCTTCGCCCTGGCCTGCCATAGGGCACCCGGGTACC
>DAIDJT010000316.1 GCA_027451265.1 Bacteroidales bacterium
GACCGTGCTCAGGGGTGAAAATGGAAGACTTTCAGTTTCATGGTACCTTGAGGAGGAAGATGAAGACATACTGGAAAGGGGCCTTCATCTCTCACACGTCACAGACCTGCCCATGAACTTCATCAAGGTTGCAGACATATCAGAATTCAACCGGAGCAAACCTGTTTTATAAAGAACTCTTACTAAATTTAATTCATTATTAACCTAAACGATCGTATGATGAAAAAAGCGATTTTTGTAACCGGAGTCCTGGCCCTGATGCTGGCAGGCTGCACCGGGAAAGCAAAAAATGCTGAGAGAGCTGTCAACGACCTGGAACAGAAAATACAAAAGGGCAAGAATCTACCGGGGAAATCTGAATGATAAGCAATTGATTCCCACTGGAAAATCGTCCCCGCATCTGCCTCTTCCGGCTTGTACGGGGACGATTTCATTCTTTAGCGTTTGACTCTGGCGTTGCCCTCCCAGACGCTCCAGACCATCTCCTCATCAGCCGGTTGGGCATAATCAGTAAGGAAGGTTGTGGCGAGTGCACCGCTGGCCCATCCGAATTCAATCCACCGTACCGGGGCCCATCCCTTCAGGATGCCGTAAAGCAATCCGCCCACAAAGCCATCGCCGCCGCCGATTCGGTCAAGGACATGTATCTCACGTGGTTCAATGACATGCCAGTTGCCTCCCTCCCACATTATGGCTCCCCACAGGTGTGTATCAACGCTCAGCACCTGCCTGAGGGTTGTGGCAAATACCGAAGCACCAGGGTATTCTTTCCTGACATTGTCAATCATACCCTTGAAGCTTTCCATCTTGGATGATATATCCTTACCGCCTGCCTCCGGACCCCTGACTCCAAGACAGAGCTGGAAATCTTCTTCATTGCCAACAAGGATGTCAGCCACCGATGCTATTTCCCGGAAAACCCCGGAGAGTTCCTTTTCGCGGCCTTTCCAGAATGAAGCACGGTAATTCAGGTCGAAGGAGATGAGTGTGCCATGCTTCTTCGCCTTACGGGCAAGTTCAAGGCAGAATGTGCTGGTTTCAGTAGACAGAGCCCCTATCAGCCCGGATAGGTGAACGATCTGCACCCCTTCCTTCCTGAAGATGCGGTCAAGGTCGAAGTCCTTGACGTTCAGTGTCCGTCCCACCTCCCCGGCACGGTCATTATGCACCCGCGGACCCCTGGAGCCAAATCCCATATCGGCAATGTTGAACTGATGACGGTAACCCCAAGGCGATCCCTGCGGCACATCCAATCCTTCATAATTCATATGGCGGCTGGCAAGATTATTTTTGATAAACTGTGCCACCGGGCTGTCTTTCACAAAAGTTGTCAGGACCTTCACCGGCAGCCCAAGATAACTGGCTATGCTTGCAACGTTTGTTTCGGCGCTTGTGGCCTGCATGAAAAATGTGTCACTCGAGTGAACAGGCTGATGGTTTGCCGGTGTTATGCGAATGCCCATGCTCGTCGGCACGAGGAGTGAATATTCAAAATCCTTTTTAAGCTCTGTACTCATAGTCCATCTGGTTTTTGCTGTTAGTTTAAAAGTAAATCCATGCCGGCCGGGTGATCCGGCGAGGTAAATTTATCACTTTTCCCTCACCGCCGTGTGGAAATTCCGGTCATTTAGCTGCACTGATCTTTCCGGAGGGGCTGCCTTAATCGAAACAAAATTCATAACTTCATGCGTAAATATTAACAGAAATGCGGGTTATTTACTTCAGAATGTCAGCAATGCTGATTATCAATCTTTTAATTTTCCCGGTTATGCTCAATGCACAGGATATTCATCTGCCCCGCCAACCGGTTTTAATCTCACCTGCTGAAGAAAACCCTTCCCAGCTCTTCTATATTGCTGTCTGAGATTGAATTAACGCTCCCAAGTGATTTTCCGAGTATGAGTGACATAGCTGTCATCTCGGCCACCTCCAGCCGGTCAAATGCCTGAAGCAGGCTGTCACCGGTGACAAGTACCGAATCATTGGCAACAAGCAGTGCGGGTGAGCCTGTGCTGAGCTTTTCGAATATCTCTTCCGGGCCGGGTGAGGGTATCCTGACTTCCACCAGGGGCATCTCTTTCAATAAGAGCCAGCTCTCGGGGATGGTCCTTACGTTAATAGCCTTCCCGGTCACCGCGAACGCCATCAGGTACGGAGGCTGTGCAGTTATCACGGCATTGACGGCGGGAAATCTCTTATAGATCTCTATATGCAGCCAGGCTATCGGACCACATCCCTCACCTCCGCTCCTTGCAGTGACGATATCTTCCTTCCCGATATTGCATCTTAAAACCCGTTCCCCGACAAGGAGGCAATTATTCCCGGTGCTCCTGGCTGAAATCGTCCCGCTGAAGCCATATATCAGACCCCTCTTGCATGCCCGCGTCGCCATTCTGCATATATCCTCCGCAAGAAGTTCATCAACGGGAGTCATCACATGCTCTGCGATCCCGTAACGCAAACCCCGGCCGGTTTCCGGAGGGCAGGAATCTGACATGAATTCAGAATTGTCTCCCCTGATACTTGCAGGTTTCACAACCTCACCGATCAATCCGGCAGCGTGG
>DAIDJT010000317.1 GCA_027451265.1 Bacteroidales bacterium
TTCCTGACTCGATGATTAAAGTGGCATCGGAAATTCCTGCAATAATGCGGTTACGCCTGATGAAGTTGTTTCGCTCCGGAAGTGTCCGGGAAGAAAAGTCGGTGACAAGTCCGCCGTTGTCAAGCATCGCCCTTGCAACGCCAGCATGCACTGAAGGATATACTGTTTTCAACCCGTGACCCAGCACCGCCACAGTGGGCAGATTCGCTGCGAGAGCAGCCCTGTGGGCCGTGATATCAATTCCGTAAGCCAGGCCACTGACTATCAGTAGTTTCGGGAAGTGACCGGCCAGACCTGACACGATCTCCTGGCACAGTTCGCGGCCATGTTGCGTGGCATGCCGTGTACCTACTATGCTGAGTATCCTGGGTGAGTCAAGGTCGGCGTTGCCGCGAAAATAAAAAGTCACGGGCGAGTCCTCGCATTGACGAAGCCTTACGGGGTAGTCATCGTCAAGATAGAAGAAGACCCTGATACCGTTCCTGATCACAAACTCAGCTTCCCGTTCCGCGGCCGGGAGATATCCATGTCCGGCCACGGCCGATGCCAGGGATTCCCCTATGCCGGGGATCCTGGTAAGGCTGCGGAATGATTCCCTGAAGACGGCTTCAACGCCCCCGGTGTATGACACCAGCTTCCGTGCGGTAATGTCGCCCACGCCCGGTATCATGCCAAGAGCAATCTTGTAATGAATAGGAACAGAAGACATTTTATGCAATGTTAGCGAGACACCTTAAAGATAAGTAAAAAAAGGCAATAGGCATTAGGCAAAAGGTGTTGGTGAAAATTGGGCATTTCAATTCAGAAAAGTCAATGATCTGATTTTGCCAACACTACTGGCTATTGCCTACTGCCTTTTACCTGAAAAGATATACTTTTGTGCCATGCAGATTATTGACACCCATAACCATATATATCTCGGGGAATTTGATGATGACCGGGCCGGGGTGGTAAGCAGAGCCACCGCGACCGGGGTGCGGAGGATAATGATGCCCAATATTGATTCTTCATCGGTTGTACCCATGCTGGCCTGCGAAGAGCAGTTTCCCGGCATCTGCCTCCCTATGATGGCACTTCACCCCACATCGGTTAAAGAAAATTACCGGAAGGAGCTGGAAGCGGTCGAAGAAGCCCTGCATAAACATAAATACTACGGTATAGGAGAAACAGGCATTGACCTGTACTGGGACAAAACCTTTCTGAAAGAGCAGGTAATATCCTTCAGGAGGCACCTTAAGCTCGCCGAAGAGCATGGGTTGCCGGTGGTCATACATGCGCGTGAATCGCTTGACCTGATAATAAAGGAGTTGAAGGGTTTCCGCAACGGAAGGGTAAAAGGCGTTTTTCATGCTTTTCCCGGGACAGCAGCCGATGCCCGCAAGGTGACCGGGATGGGATTCATGATTGGCATCGGGGGTGTGGTGACTTTTAAAAATGGCCTGCAAGCCGAGGCAGCCATCGCAGCCGGGGTCAGCAATATAGTGCTTGAGACAGATGCTCCCTACCTTGCTCCTGTCCCGCACCGCGGGAAAAGAAACGAGGCTGCATACCTTACATATGTGATTGACAAGTTGTCAGAATTACTTGCAATCTCACCGGCAGAGGTTGCTGACAAAACAACGGAAAATGCCGTGAGGCTTTTTAAGCTGTGAATGATGGAAAAGAACAGATCCGTACTTATAATATATACCGGAGGAACCATCGGAATGGTGAATGACCCTGTATCGGGTTCACTTGTGCCGATCGACTTCAGGCATATTTCCGACCAGGTACCCGAGCTTCGCCGCTTCGGGTTCACCCTCGAGACAGTGACCTTTGATCCGGTGATCGATTCATCGGAGGTAGTACCGGATACCTGGGTTCGCATTGCGCGAACCATTGAAGAGAACTATGACAGATTCGATGGTTTTGTAGTGTTGCATGGTACAGATACGATGGCCTATTCAGCCTCGGCCCTGAGCTTCATGCTCCAGGGTCTGGAGAAGCCGGTGATCTTTACCGGTGCACAGTTGCCGATTGGGGTGCTGCGCACTGACGGCAAGGAGAATCTCATCACTGCCATTGAGATAGCGGCAGAGCGGGTTGACGGCCTTCCGGTTGTGCCTGAGGTCTGCATATATTTCGAGAACAAGCTGTTACGTGGCAACAGAACGGTAAAGTACAGTGCCGAGCATTTCAATGCCTTCGTTTCGCCCAACCTGCCTCCGCTGGCGGAGGCCGGGTTGCAGATACGCTACAACAGGAACATTATAAGGTACCCTACTGTGCGCCGGCCGCTGACAGTCTCAGACAGGTTTGAAACAGGAGTTGCAGTGATGCGACTTTTTCCCGGGATCAGGCGTGAGCTGGTGCATGCCGTACTGGGGACAGCGGGTGTGCACGGGCTGATACTGGAGACCTACGGTACTGGCAACGCCCCTACTGCGGGGTGGTTTCTGGGTGAGCTCAGGGCATTCATCAGCAACGGGGGCATTGTGCTGAATGTGTCTCAGTGCCAGGCAGGCAGTGTGGAGATGGGACTATACGAGACATCTGCAGGGCTGAT
>DAIDJT010000318.1 GCA_027451265.1 Bacteroidales bacterium
TAGCCGGCAAGGGTCATCTGGGCCGGAGCATCCATCTCATCAGTTGCAAAGGCCCAAACCTGCCTGTATCGTGCAAGTGACTCAGGTGAGGCGCTGCTCAGGTCAGCCATGTCATAATCTATATTGAGTACCTGCAGCGCCTTCAGCAGACCGTCAAAATATGCAGGTCTCCTTATGGCCGATGGTACGCAGGTAAGTTCGGCGGCCTCTCCGGCCGGTCTCTCAAGCTCTGTGGCATACCAATGCGGGTAGAACAGTACGCAAACCTCAGCCCGACGGACTGAATTGACTATAATATCACCTGCAACAGAGGTCATCCGGCTCATCTTCTCCACCGCAGCCCATGCACTTCCCCGCCTGCCATCGGCGTCAAGCGGGGTGAACCAGTAGAATGTGTCTCCGGAGTAGCCCCTGCGACTCACGTTCCGGCCCTGGGAGAACATGTAAAAGTTCCATCCCCTGAGTCCGTTGGCGATGCTTGCCTTGTAGAACAACTCCATCTCACGCGGGTTTGTCACCACATGGTACTCGCGCGAACCGCTCTGAAACTCTGCAGCAAAGAGAGGCCCGCCACCCTGCATCGCCAGGGTTATGTCATTGATGATCCTGTCGTCGTGAAGGTTCCTGTAGGAGACAAACTCAGGAATATGATCCACCCCGAAGATGATCTCGCTCCTACCCCTGAAGAGGTCTTCATACATCGTGATATTCACCGGGAACTCATACCCGTTGCCGTAGATCCACCCCGGCAGGTTGTGGTAAAGGGGCACTGTCACTCCCCGTTCCCGGATCAATGAGCTCAGCATCCGGAGGTAATCACCGTAATATCTTCTCCAGAAGCTGTGCCATGCATTGTCACGTCCGCGGTCAGCGGGTGATGAATATTGGTCGCGTCCGTCAGGAGGCAGGTCAACCTCGTCAAAACTGCCGTATGCCGTTCCCCATTGCCGGTTAACCTCACTGACAGTCCTGTACTTTTCCGCGACCCATGAGATGAACCTTTTCCTTACCTCGTTGCCATAGTCAGCCTGGCGGGCCAGCCATGAGAAAACGCCGATCTCATTACAGACCTGCATCATTATGACGGGGCCGCCGGCCTGCAATTCATGGCTCCTGATGACGGGCATGACATGGTCATACCAGAGCCTGACCCTGTCGAGGTAATCCCTGTTGAAGAGGCTGACGCCATCACTCATCACCCTTACTCCCCGGCTTGTGCGCATTCGCACTGCCTCACCATACCTGTCGAGAAACCAGTCGGGCAAACCGGCGCCCCTGAACTCCGCAAGGATAAACGGGCCGGGTTTGACAATGGCAAGCAGGCCATGTTCCTTGCACTTGCGAAGCCAGCCGTTCAGATCCTTTTCGGGACATGAGTGGCCGTCGAAATCAAAAAAACCCTCCTTTTCTTCGTGCCATGCCCAGGGCACATAGGTGCTGACTGCCTTAAGTCCGGCAGTGACGGCCTCATCAAGGTGCCTGTCCCACAGCTCATACCTTATCCTGAAATAGTGTATCTCCCCGGAATTAAGAAAAATCCTGTTGCCGTCGAGATAAAAGTTGTTGTCCTTAACGCTGAATCTCATAAGTCATGTTTATATCATTTCGACTGCACTATTTCAGCCTTACCGTTAATATTCCCGTTTCCTCTTCGCTCCCTGAGCAGTTCCTTTATCTCCATCGTCCTTTTCTCCGTCAGACCATAGCGGAAGGCAAACACGAGAGCCAGCAGGCACAGGATCACGGGCAACCCTATCTCCACCACGCGCATCATCAGGAGAGTGTATGGCGATTGTTTCTTCAGAGGTACAATGTTTCCGCTGATTGCTGCCAGGTTGGTTTCCAGAACTGCCAGTGAAGATCCTGGCTCAAGGGCATAGATCATGTTATTCATCTGTGTCACGCTGCTGATCAGGTGTTCGGTATGGGCCCGGCTTTTCTGCTGTTCATTTGACCTGGTGCGAAGATGAACCAGCAGGTCAAAGGAGCTGATCCTTGCTTTTGTCAGTTTTGATTGCATTATTAACGGCACAGTGGCCCTGATCAGGCTGTCGCTGACTGCAGGCGGCACACCGGTGATAACAGACCCGAGGGCTGCAATGTGCCTTTCGAGGGCCCCGATGTTCTGCCCTGTCACAACCGTCGCATTCATCAGTACATTCTTTCTCTGCGCTTCAATCTCCGGAGAAATGGTTTTCTTCCTTCCCGGCTTCTTCACAGCTTCACTCTCAAGGTAGACCAGGTATTCCTTTGATTCCTTCAGTGCATCGGCGGCCTGTGACTGTGCATTCTTCAGCCATGTACCGGTGGAAGCTGCATCAACCGAATATCCTTTCCAGTAGGTAACCTTTGCCTGCATGTCGCGGACGCTGCCCTGGAGACCGTCAACCTTTGTGACCTGGGTCTCATCAAAGAGAGTGAGGGTGATAAGTATCCCCGCCACAAAACTGGCAAATGCCGTTCCAAGTTTGATAAACCACCAGTATATCGAATAGTAGCTTCCCTCGGTGCGGTGACCGGTGCGAAGCTCATCCTCATCGC
>DAIDJT010000319.1 GCA_027451265.1 Bacteroidales bacterium
CACCAACCTGTCGGCATCACTGTCAAGAAAATTCTGTTCAACGCGTACTCCCCCTGTAATCTTAAGGCGGCTGCCGGGATGTATCTCCCCCTGTGCAAAGGCTGCAAGGTTCAGTCCGTGGTGGTCACCGAAGAAATTTGATCGTATGGTGCTCCATGTTTCCGAGAAACCTGCCGTGAGACTAATTACTTCGGAAAATCTGTACCAGAACTGGTACTCACCGTAAATTGATGCAGAAGATGCATTGTTTTCGCGTCTTACGGCAAACCTGTTTTCAGACGACTGCAGCCTGAACCTGATGTCATGACTGGTTTTTCCGCGCTTCCCAAATGAAATATAAGGGTCTGCAGCAAAAAAGTACCCATGGAGCCTCGATACCGTGGAAGTATCCTGTTTGAGCCCGCCGGTGAGCGCGTTATCCCACAGGATAAAGTCTGTCTTGTAACTTTCCCCGCCGCTGAGGTTAAGACCGTATTTCAAACCCTCCACTTTCCTGCTGTAATGCTTAAGTCTGACGCTGACCCTTCCCAAAGTCTCGTCATTGAATTTCCTGTATCCCCTGTCGGATGTAAGGTTGATGCCTAAGCCCAGATCCGTGTTGCCAATTCTTCGCAGGTGCGAGAATGCGGCACTGCCGAAGAATCTCGGGGTATCCCACCACTTCCAGTCTTCATTGGCCGGGGCGCCAAACAGCCCTGCTTCAGTATAAAACTGCGTTACAGGCACATTTGATGCATCAGCTGTTCTGAAGTTGATCACGCCGTTTAATGCTGACGAGCCGTACAGCACCGAGGAGGCCCCCTTTATTATCTCAACCTGCGAAAGGTTCTCAAGGGGCAGAAATTGCCACCTGATATTTCCCGCATCGGCTGACATCATCGGCAGCCCGTCAATCAGTGCCAGTACCCGGCTCCCGACACCATAGCTGAATCCGCTGCCTCCCCGTATCGAAGCCTGCCCGTCAAGCACCTCGATGCCGGATGTTTTACTGATCAGTTCCTGGGCATCGGTAATATGGGTTCTGTAAAGGTATTCCGGGCGTATCACATCCATTGATACCGTGAGATCAGATCGCTTCTGTTCCATCCTGTCGGCACTCACCACCACCTGGTCAAGCGACAGGGCTTCAGGCTCCATCTCAACATTCACAATGAGCCTGTCACCGGCACTGATATCCAGTATCTCCGTCCGTGACCTGTAACCAATGTACCTGAAATCAACGGTGCGCGTACCCTGAGGAGCGGAAAAGGAAAATAATCCGCCGGCGTCTGTGCTTGTCCCGGCGCTTTTTCCCCAGATGACATAAACCCCGGCAAGAGGCTCACCGGTCTGCCTGTCCGTCACCCTGCCGCTGACAACTAACTGACCCGATGCCACCCCTGCAAAGGCCAGGAACAGCAAGATGACCAATGAATTCCGGACAGCGGTCATTTGGGTCTGAATGTCATCCTTACATTCACTGGTGTGACACCGGGATAGGTAAAGGTGACTTTCAGCGAAGTGGCCTTCAGCTCCACGATGTGAGTCGTCAGCGGGAAAGGCAGGTCCGGGGAGGCAATTGTAAGGCTCGTTTCATTGTCGGCAAACATCCAAGTACCAGAATACTGTCCGAATGACCCTGTGCCATCTTCTTTGAATGTCACGTCTCCCCTGAACTTTTCAAGCATCTGGCCCGTACCGCTGGCATCAACACCTCCGGCAAGCAGGCTGTCACTCGTCCAGGAATGGGCAGTCAGGAACTCGAACCTCTCTGATTGTTTTTCCTTTCCGCATGATGCTGCCATGATTACCACGGCAGGCAAAAGAAACAGCATGAACCTTTTCATTGGACCTTTTCTTTACATTCCTTCATTATAACAACCGCCCGGAGTGTCGGTTCATTCCTGACGGCCAGTAACAAATATAGGAAAGTTATGTAACAACCGGTTAACCGGCCCTGTGAGATGGTCACTTCAGCCCCGGGGCACTTCTGTACCACACCTGTTTGCCTTCCCAATGGGTGGCAATCATAACCCCGTTGTGATCAATGAAGAGATTGTCAATATCCTGGTTGAGCCAGAAATCTTCGTAGGTTCTCAGGTTGCTGCTTTTCATTATTCCGTAGCCCGGAATCGTAACAAAATAATCATTCCCCCACCGGATGAAGGTGTTCTGCATCGAGGTGCCGAATGCAGGCGCCACAGCACAGACGTTCGTAAAGGTGGCACCACCGTTTGTCGATATATAAATGATCTCCGACTGGCCCTGATCACAGCAGATCAATATTTCGTCCCTGTCGGTGACATAGAGTTTCTGGGAATACCCCGGTGTGGGTATCGTGATCCATGTCTGACCGTCATCGAATGATTTTGCAAGACTGCAGCAGTCGAGGCCATGCTTGAAAAGAGTTCCGTCACTGAGCCTGAAGATATCACCCACCCTGTATTCTGACATTCCGGCTCCGGCATCACTCCATGTAATGCCCCTGTCATCAGAGTATCTTACAAATTCACCGTCAGTACTGACC
>DAIDJT010000320.1 GCA_027451265.1 Bacteroidales bacterium
GGATCACGGCGGTCCATGGCTTAAAGACCTTCATGCCAGGGAAAAATGGTCTTATTCCGCGACCATGTCCGCAGTTAAGAAGTCATTTGAAGCTGCCATTGAGGCAGGCTTTGATCTTCTGCATGTGGATCCCACGGTCGATATCACCCTTACGATGGGTTCGCTGATATCAATTGACATTGTTGCAGACCGTACGGTTGAGCTGATTGTCCATGCTGAGAACTTCAGGAGGAGCGGCGGCTATCCGCCGATAGCATATGAGGTGGGGACCGAGGAGGTGCATGGAGGGCTTGCTGACCTTGACACATTCAGGAGATTCCTTGACAGGCTGAAGGAGGGCCTCCGGAATGAAGGACTGACCGGGGTGTGGCCATGCTTCGTCGTGGGCAAGGTGGGAACCGATCTCCACACAACAACATTTGATCGCAAAGTGGCTGCTCAACTGGTATCAATTGCAGGCAGCTACGGGAGCCTGATCAAGGGTCATTATTCAGACAACGTAAGCAACCCTGAAGAATATCCGGCATCCGGGATGGGTGCTGCCAATGTAGGCCCCGAGTTCACGGAAATGGAGTATGATGCACTGGCTGAGCTGGAATCACTTCAGGATGAGCTTTTTGAACAAGGACTCATTGCAAGGCCGGCGCACCTCCTTAAAGCCCTTGAACGGGCAGTGATAGCCTCTCGCCGTTGGCTCAAGTGGCTCCATGACGGGGAAAACCGCGATGACTTCTTTGCCAATCCGCCTGATCGGCGGGAATGGCTTATTAAAACCTGCTGCCGTTACATCTGGGAAGATCCGGGGGTAATTGCTGAACGGACACGGCTGTATCAGAACCTTTATCTTCAGGGTATTGAAGCATCATCTGTAGTTGAATCACGGATTGAGAGCGCCATGGACCGCTATTTTTTCAGATTCAACCTCACAGGTATTTATACCCCGTTGTTAAAAGAATTATCTTCATTCCGTCATGAGTAACAAACCTGTTGATGTGGTGGTTGTCGGCGAACTGAACGTCGATATCATCCTGAATAAGATAGAAGGCTTCCCGGCTGTCGGGAAGGAGATCATTGCAAATACGATGCATGTGACACTGGGCAGCTCTTCCGCAATATTTGCCAGCAACCTGAGTTCGCTTTCGGCCAATGTCGCATTCATCGGAAGGATCGGGAATGACAATTTTGCAAAATTGGTCCTGGAAAGCCTGAACCGGAGGCACGTGGAAACCAGCCATATTGTAACCTCTGCCACAAGCAGCACCGGTGCCACAATCGTACTGACATATGATCAGGACAGGGCCAATGTGACCTATCCCGGCGCAATGAATGAACTGTGCATTGATGATATAGACTTCCGGTTTTTATCCGGTGCGCGTCACCTGCATTTTTCATCTTATTTCATGCAACCCGGAATCAGGAAGGATGTCACAACACTGTTCCGGAAAGCCCGTGAACTGGGCCTGACCACATCCCTTGACACCCAGTGGGATCCGGACGAAAAATGGGATATCCCACTTCGGGAGCTTTTGCCTTTTGTCACCCTATTTATGCCGAATTCCCAGGAGTTGCTGCATATGACCCGGGCCGGCTCCATCGGGGAGGGTATCAGGATCCTTCAGCCTTTTGCCAATCACATTATTGTCAAAAACGGGAGCAATGGTGCGGTGGCCTGGGATGGACAAAACCTGATTGAACAACCTGCCTTCATGAATGACAATCCTGTGGACACTATCGGCGCCGGTGACAGCTTCAACGCAGGATTCATCAAAGGCTTCATCAATGGTGAGCCGGTAAGAAAATGCCTCGAACTCGGGGCACTGACCGGAGCCATCAGCACCACAAAAGCTGGTGGCACAGGGGCCTTCGAAAGCCCCGAAACGGTGTCAGAAATTGCATCTGAAAAATTCAATTATCCCTTCAGACCATGACATTAAGAGAAAAACTGCAGCAGCTTAAAAGCGAAAGGAAGGCAATCCTGGCTGCCAATTTCTACAATTTCGAGACCCTGTCAGGCATACTTTCTGCCGCTGCTGCCGATGACAGGCCGGTAATACTGCAGCTTTCCGAGAGTTCGATAAGATACATGGGGCTCCCGATAGCAGCCTCCATGGCAAGAACGGCGCTGAAAGAGTACCGCGTCAACGGATGGCTTCATCTTGACCATGGCAGCTCTCTTGAAATGGTGCGGCAATGCCTTGACAACGGCTTTGACTCGGTCATGATTGATGCCAGTGAAAAACCGTTTGAAGAGAATATCACGATTACCTCAGAGGCGGTAAGGATTGCAGCACAGTACAATGCCAATGTGGAGGCAGAACTGGGTTTCGTGGCAAAACTGGGACAGGCTCAGGCAACGGGCGGTTTCACTCAGCCCGAAGAGGCCAGGAGCTTCGTCGCCGCCACCGGCGTTCATGCCCTTGCGGTGGCAGTCGGATCAGCCCACGGGTTCTACAAACAGGCTCCGAAGCTGGATATCCCTCTCCTGTCACGTATCAGCGAATCGG
>DAIDJT010000321.1 GCA_027451265.1 Bacteroidales bacterium
GATTCAGCCTTTTACAAGCAGGAGATTTCCGGTTATCTGCCCCTGCTGCGAGGGGAGACATGGATAGGCGCCTTCATTGGCAACTATGACAGGGGCGGGCACAGGCTCTCGCTCAGGCTGAAATATTATCCTGAAACCAGGGAGCTTGAGCCGCCGGTCGCGCCCGGGAAGTGGATCAGCTCCGTTTTCAACACCCTCCCGATAATGGAAATGGCCGGGCAGCAGTACGGGACTATGTTCGACGGTGACACATTATCTGTTGAAGTAAATATCCCGGAAGGTCTCAATACTCTTAAGATGGTTTTCATCAGCACAGGCCACGGCGGCTGGGGAGGCGGCGATGAGTTCAACCCGAAACTGAACGAGCTCCTGGTCGATGGCAGGAGGGTCTGGTCATACGTCCCATGGAGAAGTGATTGCGGCACGTACCGGAATTTCAATCCTGCCTCTGGCAATTTCTGGAACGGATTGTCATCATCTGATTATTCAAGGTCAGGCTGGTGCCCGGGATCGCTCTCCGGGCCCCTTGTCATACCGCTTGACGGCATTGCGCCGGGGAAGCACACATTCAGTGTCACGGTTCCGATGGGGAAACCTGAGGGAGGGAGCTTCTCACATTGGAACATAAGCGGTGTGCTGACCGGAGAAATGCACTGACACCGGAGTGTTTGCCGGTTTAGTAGGTGCGGGTCATCGTGGAAGGTATTGCCACAATGAAATCGGCCAGTCCCCTGCTTTCCTGACCAAGCTCCCCGATATCATCCTGCAGTACGGTGGTGATGGTGGCGACCTTTATTCCCGGTCTGTAAAGCTTCAGGTAGTGGACAATTCCCAGGTAGTTGTCCGAATGGTATGACCCGTTGAAGTGAATGAATATCTTACCCGAGGGAAGGTTTTCAGAAATAAACCAGGCCATTGTCGCATCCTTGACAGCCTGTGCTTTAGGAAGGTTCTCGTTGGGTTTGCCTCCCATCCCCGGCATGCCGTGCATTGACAACATGTCCTTGTAGCACTTCAGTTCGGGGTCATACGAGACCGGAAGGGGTGCAAGGCACATCTTCGCCCCGGCTGTCAGGGAATCAAGCTCTTCGAATCCGCCACGCGACACCATCGATGCATACCGGCGCGGTACGTTTGTGGCAATAAATGGCAGGCCGTTTTTCCTGGCAAACTCAACCAGCGGTTTATAATCTGTCTTATAGTTCTTCCAGAGCTTTGCCTCAGCCTCAAACTTGTCAGCCTCATATTCTGACAGGAGGTATTCATCCAACAGTAACTGGTTGTCGGCTTCAAACATCTCGGCGCCCATGATCAGCCTGTCTCCTGCAATCTTGTAAAGATCAGCAGATATTTCATATTCAAGCCAGTGGGCAACAGGATTATCATGCAGTTCCCCGAAGAATACAACGTCGGCCGTGCTGACTGTCTCAATCATTTTCTCGTATTTGGCGTTCCTGCCTTCTGAATCATAAAGCTTGTATGCAGGCTTGTCCGCCCTGAAGGAAAGGGTCAGAACTGCAATAAGGGTCATGGTGATGGCTGTGATCTTCATCCTGGAAGTTGTTTTGAGCTGTCTATTTAAGATTTATTAGCAATTGAAAGCAAATTAAACGATTATTTCCGGTTTGATTTGGAATATCTTTGGGATATAACAACTGTTCGATGAAAAGGTTATTTATCTTCCTGCTGCTCACTGTCGCGGCCATTGCCTGTGACACAGAGGGAACAAGGCATGGTGAGACAGTGACTGCAACTGAAACAACCGATCTGATTATGACTCCGGCTGTTCAGGAGGTGTTCGCGATGCGAAGGAAGGCGTTGCTTGACACTATCGGTGACGGACTGCTGATGCTGAGGTCAGATTACGGATTTGACGGAGGTTGTCATGAATACAGGGCAGCAAGTAATTTCTGGTACCTGACAGGCTATGCGCAGCCAGGGGGGATGATGTCATTGTCCGGTGCTGACGAACTGCATTATACCCTGTATACACGTGAGAGGGGCATCCGCGAAATCATTTATTCGGGAAACCTCCCTGACCCGGGCGAACTCATCAGGAAATGGACTCCCGATACAATACTTGATTATGGGGAGGCTGACAGGATGATAGCAGGGGCGGCCCGGGCCGGCAGGGCAGTTTACGTCGATTTTCGTGACCAGTTCATGAGGAACCATGTTTCCGGGATACTGAAGCGGGAGAATTCCTCCGAAAGCCTGCTCAGGGATATCGGCGCGTCACTTGCAGAGATGCGCGTGCACAAGGATGAACTTGAAGTGCTGATGCTTCAGAAGGCAGCCGACATAACCGGAATGGGCATCAGGGAAGTCCTTGGGGCATGCCGTCCTGGAATGTATGAATATGAGATTGAAGCCCTCCTTGAATATGTCTGGCGGCGCAACGGCTCGCCGATGCCAGGCTTTGAATCAATTGTGGGATCTGGTGAAAATGCAGTTAGGCTTCATTATTCTGCCA
>DAIDJT010000322.1 GCA_027451265.1 Bacteroidales bacterium
GGCATCGGCGACGAGTTCACACTTACACCTGAATACAAGGTGGTGGCCGTGGATTTTGAAAAATCACAATACGGAATATTTACCAGGGCAGAATGCCGCACAATCATAAAAACACATAAATTTTGAAATATACCCCCAAAAAATAGGGGGTCATCGGCAAAAAACATACAAAATATCAAAATTTATCCATAAAAAGTGGGGGTGAATTCAGAAATAGTCTATTTTTGACAAAAAATCAGACTATGGCAGAATTACGTTTCAGTGCATTGAAGGAACTGTTCAACAGGGATCCTGTTGAAGCTGCAATTCCGGCAGACCCGGTATCCACCTATTTTTCCGAGAATGTCTTTGACAAGCGCAAGATGGAGCGCTTTCTCAGCCGCGAGGCGTACAGAGCGGTGATAACCGCCATTGATGAAGGCACCCAGATCAACAGGCAGATTGCTGACCAGGTAGCAACAGGTATGCAGGCGTGGGCAATGGAACATGGTGTGACACATTTCACACACTGGTTCCATCCTCTTACTGACGCTACGGCTGAAAAGCATGATGCCTTTGTCGGCAGGGGAGAAATGGGCTCTGTAATCGAGATCTTCTCAGGTGAGGTGCTGGTGCAGCAGGAACCTGATGCATCCAGTTTTCCCAGCGGGGGAATAAGAAACACCTTTGAGGCAAGGGGGTATTCTGCCTGGGACATATCATCTCCGGCATTCATTGTCGGGACAACGCTGTGCATCCCCACCGTCTTTATATCATATACCGGAGAGGCGCTTGACTACAAAACACCGCTGCTGAGGTCCTTGGCAGCGCTTGATAAAGCCGCGGTAGAGGTTTGTCGCCTTTTCGACAAGGATGTTAAAAAGGTGATTGCCACACTCGGATGGGAACAGGAATATTTCCTGATAGACGAGGCTCTGTACTATGCCCGTCCTGACCTGATGCTGGCTGACCGCACACTTATGGGTCACCCTTCGTCAAAGGACCAGCAGCTTTCTGACCACTACTTCGGTTCAATCCCTGACAGGGTGAAGGCCTTCATGAAGGAGTTTGAATATGAAGCATACAAGCTCGGCATTCCGGTGAAGACACGTCACAACGAGGTGGCTCCCAACCAGTTCGAATGCGCACCTGTGTTCGAAGAGGCCAACCTTGCCGTTGATCACAACCAGCTGATAATGGATGTCATGAGAAGGGTGGCCAGGAAACACAAGTTCCGGGTGCTGTTTCATGAAAAGCCGTTCGCGGAGGTCAACGGCTCGGGGAAACACAACAACTGGTCGATGATGACAGACAGCGGTGTGAACCTCCTCTCGCCGGGGAAAAACCCCAAGACGAACATGCAGTTCCTTACCTTCCTTGTCAACGTCATCAAGGCGGTAAATGACAACCAGGATCTGCTTCGCGCCAGCGTCACCAATGAGAACAACTCATACAGACTGGGTGGCCATGAGGCTCCTCCGTCAATCATCTCCGTCTTTCTGGGCAGTTACCTCTCGGAGATCCTTGACGGCATCGCCAGCAAGGTCAAGGACAAGAAGATGACTCCCCAGGAGAAAACCGAAATCAAACTGGGAATAGGCAAGATACCAGGTATATTTCTTGACAACACTGACCGGAACCGCACCTCTCCTTTTGCCTTCACCGGCAACAGGTTTGAGTTCAGGGCAGTAGGCTCCTCGGCCAACTGCAGCTCCGCAATGATAGTACTCAACAGTGCCGTTGCGCGCCAGCTCCAGTCGTTCACTGCGGAGGTCAGCGCCATCGTTGACCGCGGTGAAAAGAGGGATGAGGCAATCTTCCAGGTACTGAAAAAGTGCATAATTGATTCCAAGAGGATCCGCTTCGAAGGAGATGGATACAGCACTGAGTGGCACAAGGAAGCTGTTCGGAGGGGTCTCTCAGCTGAACCAAGCGTCCCGAAGACATTACAGGCATATCTGACTTCCTTCTCACGTGAAACGCTTGTGGGCACCGGTGTGCTCTCTGAACGTGAGCTCGAGAGCAGGGTTGAAGTGGAACTCGAAAAATTCACAAAGAAGCTCCAGATTGAAGCCCGGGTACTGGGCGACCTGGCTATCAATCATATAATACCTACAGCAGTCAACTACATGACATCGCTGGTTGAGAATGTGAAAGGCTTGCGTGAGATATTTGATGACAACGAGTTCATGAGGCTGGCTGGCGCCCGCAAAGAGTTGATAGTAAACATTTCAGATCATATATCGATGATCAAGAAACTGGTCGCCGAGATGATTGAGCAGCGCAGGAAGGCCAATGTAATAACTGACCTCTACAAAAAAGCGCTTGCCTATGAGACCAAAGTCAAACCCTATCTTGAGGAAATAAGAACTCATATTGACAAGCTGGAGCTGGTTGTAGACAATGAACTGTGGCCGCTGCCCAAATACCGCGAGCTTCTTTTTACCAGGTAATTGGTTAGTTTTTTTTCAGAATTTGTTTTGCATAA
>DAIDJT010000323.1 GCA_027451265.1 Bacteroidales bacterium
GGACAGAATAAACGCGAAGGGGGAAACTGCCCATGCTCAGCGACAGTGAAGTCATAGGAAGGATCCGGAAGGGAGACAAACAGGAATTTGAAAGGCTCTTCCGTTCTTCCTATGCTTCACTGGTACGCTACGCCCGGACACTTGTCAGGGACCATGACGAAGCCGAGGAGATTGTCCAGGACCTCTTCTTCAGGTTGTGGCAGGACAGACAGAATCTCAGGATAGAAAGTTCTTTGAACGGTTACCTTTACAGGTCGGTGCACAACAGGGCACTGCACTCAATAGAACACCAAAAGGTGGTCAGCCGTCACGCAGATGAGATTCAGGCTGCTGCCGAAGTGACCTCGGAGCCGGTAACAGATGCAATCTATTACAATGAACTCCAGTCCAGGGTGGCAAGGGTGCTCGAGAGACTGCCCGAAAGATGCAGGATGATTTTCCGGTTGAACCGTTTCGAAGGTCTGAAGTATAATGAAATAGCTGACAAACTGGCTGTCTCCCTCAAAACGGTGGAGGCAGATATGGGAAAGGCACTGAAGGAGTTCAGAAAAGCACTTGCAGAGTGATGAAAAAGATTAATGAAACAGATAAATGGAATGACCGGGATTGGGCCGGTGCTGCCGCATGGCTCTCCGGCGAGGAGAACAGTGACGGCGAAAACGCCCGTGCCCTGGTCAGTGAAGAAGCAGATATAATGAAAAAGTGGAATGACCTGAAGTTTTCCGGAACTGACCCGGTTGATGTCGATAAAGCGTGGGAAAAACTGAACAGCAGGATAGAAGCGGCCGAAAAACCAGTATTGACCATGACCGGCAGAAGGACTCCGTTCCTTACAACCTTTGCAAGAATTGCTGCAATGGTGCTGATCGTTGCAGGAGCCGGGTGGCTTCTCTTTGAAGTGGCAGCCCCGCAGAAGATAACCGTGACGGCAGCCTCAGACCAGAAGAACATTGAAGTCCTCCTTGCTGACGGAAGCACAGTCTTTCTTAACCGCAACAGCAGCCTCACCTACCCGAAGAACTTCAGGAGCGGATCACGTAAGGTCTCCCTCAGGGGTGAAGCTTTCTTTGACATAGCGCGTAACGAAGAACATCCGTTCATAATTGATGCCGGAAAGGCCAGGATAAAGGTTCTCGGAACATCATTCAACGTCATCACCGAGAACGCCAGCAATGAGGTGGAGGTTTATGTCGCCTCTGGCAAGGTTCTGGTTACCAGTGAAGACGGATCAAGCAGCCTGACCCTGGAGCCGGAATTTGTAGGCAAGGTTTCGGGCAGCAATGCTGTCCGGTCACGAAATACAAACGTGAATTATCTTGCATGGCATACCGGCATGCTCACCTATGACGGTGAGCGCCTGGAAGTGGTATTTGAAGACCTGAAACGCACATACAACATTGAGATTAAGGTTGCTGACCCTGCAATTAATGATTACAGGCTTACCTCACCGTTTGAACGGCAGCCTCAGGATACTATTGTTAAACTGATTTGCACTACCTTTAACCTCCGATCTGTCAGGGAGGGAGATACCTACATACTCTTCCGCTGACAGGGTCAACAGTAACTGATGGGGCCAGACAGATCACGGAAGATACAGGTGACCCTGATTGCCGGCTTGCTTTTTCTCTCTCTGCTTTCATTTTCGCAGGAGAGTATCCTTGACAGACCTGTCAGGCTGCCGGGAAGCAGCATCAGGGCATCCAGGGCACTGGGTGAGATCAGCAGGCTCACCGGCTTTCTCTTTACATATGACACCCGGATAATAAACGCAGACAGGTCTTTCACCCTGCCGGGTCAGGAAATGCCGGTCAGGGAGATACTTGACTCAGTGGCCGGTGACACGGCCATACATTTCCTGGTCCAGGGAAGACACATCATCCTCTACCGCGAGACGGCCATGCCACCAAGGCCAGACCCGCCTGCTGACTCGCTTCCCGTTTTTCTCTCCATAGGCGGAAAAATTATAGATGCGGAGACATCAGAGCCACTTCCCTACGCTACAATAGGCATCAGTCACCGCGGGAGAGGCACAGTGACCAACTACAACGGCAACTTCATCCTCAGGATCAGTGAAGAATGCCTCGAAGACACACTAACAGTCTCGTACGTTGGTTATGTCAACCGCCTGCTTCCTGTAAGGAGCCTCCCCGGTAACGTCATGACCATCACGATGGACAGGGATTACATCCCTATCCCGGAGATTATCATCAGGGCCCAGGATCCGCTGCTGATACTGCGCCGGACTGTCTCATCACTGGCATCAAACTATGGTACCACCCCGGCCATCCTGACAGGATTCTACCGTGAAGGAGTCTACCGTAAAAAAGAGCCGCAGATCTATTCCGAAGCGGTTGTGAAGATTTACAAGAGTCCGTACACCAGGTCTTTGCAGAATGACCAGATAAAAGTGATCCGGAGCCGCAAGATCGAGAACCTCGAAGCCAGGGACACCCTGG
>DAIDJT010000324.1 GCA_027451265.1 Bacteroidales bacterium
GCCGGGAACCTGGGATCACCAAAAGCAGCTTCAGTGGCCATTACAGCAACAACTTTCCACAGAGGTTCATCAGAGGTAAACCTGCCGATACACCCCCTCAGGTCACCATCCTTTGTCAGGGTTACGAACGCACCAAGAGGTTCCTTAAGCCGCGGCGTAAGCCTGCTATCATCCACCGGTGCAGGCTTGCGGCCATTCAGGCTTGCGTCTATAGCTTCCCGGGCTATGCCAAGAAGAGTTTTCCTCTCTGCTGAGGTCAGGGTAAAAGCAACAGATCCAGCACTCTTTTTCTCCAGCACTATTGCATTGTAACCCACTACCTCATCCTTTGAACCAACACCGGCATCGCCGGAGTTCCTGTACTCCACATTCCTGAACTGAAGTCCCTCGCTTTTTCCCGTCAGGTAAAGCAGCACAGCTGCTGCCGGCCATCCGCACATGGCAGTGGCAAGGTTTTCGGTGCCTTCAGCCTCAATACTCCTTACAGTGCGGAGAAACGCATCGGCATCACCTTTCAGAATGGCATCGCTGGTGAGCCTGTCAACGCGCCGGGCATCATCATAGGAGGGATAGTGCGAAAAATCACTGCTGATAATAAAGAGGTTCCGGTCATTGAACCATGGCTGCAATCCTGCGGAAACAGCCTTTAGAACCGTAATGTTTTTGGTCCCGATAAGTATCGGGATAACAGCAGGCGGTTTTGTGAAATGGTATTGAATGAATGGCAGCTGCACTTCAAGCGAATGCTCCGGTCCGTGTGCCTCATCCTTTTCGATGAACCATTTGTTGGTCGACTTGAGCTGGTTGCCCAGTTCCTTGTTAACCTTAAGGGTCCCCAGCGGTGTTACAAGGTTCCCTGAACTGAAAACCGCTGCTCCCTCAAAAGCGTAGCGGTGACTTACGCCTATCAGAAAGATGTTGTCATAGACTGTCTCTGAAGGAACAGCGGCAAAGGCAGCTGCCGCGGTATGCCCGGAATAAACATACCCGGCATGAGGCACGATTATGGCCCTCACCCGGAGGCCGGCTTCAGGCCTGCCAAAAGATGCAAAATAACCTTCAAGTTCACTTCTCAGCTTTTCACTGCCGGATGGATAGAAACTCCCTGAGACTACCGGCTGCCTGTCGCGTTCCTGTCCGAATATGTTCATTGGCAGAATTATTAACATAACCAGGATGATACTAACCGTTTTCATGACAAAAGCAGTTGCATCCTGTAAAGTTAGATTAAAAACCGGTAAAAACCGAGGCTGACCTGTCAGATGAGAACGATGTTCTCCTTCAGGGTGTTTCCGTCTTCATCAATTCCGTAGAGCCTGATGCCTACACTGCATGTTGCATCAGCGGTGACATCGAGGAACGGGGAGAGAGATTCCCTTACATCCTCCTCACCCATTGAATCATACTCTTCGATGTCAAAATAGAGATGCACGAACAGTATATGTTCACTCTTCTTTATTTTGGTCAGCACTTTCAGGATCTTTCCCATCCAGATCACAGAGGAGGTGTTGAAGTAGTCAACATTAAACTTCAGATTGGTGCTCTCTGCCGGATTCTTGGCATATTCCGATGCCCACTTGTAAAGAGGTTCGAAAAAACCGGAAGCATTTTCAGGCAATGACTTGCCAATGAATGATAAACTGCCTGTTGCTGCAGTAAAACTAACCTGTGGTGTTTTAGAGGTAGCCTCAATCCGAATATCCTGTAATTTTACCATAAGATCTTGTTCCTTCCCATTCTTATACTAATGCCCCAATGTACAAGCTAAAGGTAGCCTGTTTTTTTCGTAGGTTTTTGAGTTTTCGTCAAAAAATATTGAACAGTTATCAACTTTTTTGAACAGTTCCCGGCTGAACCGGGAACATTTTCAGGGCTGTAAGTAAATAGTATTATGCTATATTTGCAGCCATAACTGAAAGAGGATGGAAAAACTGCTCAGGACGGGGATAAAAGAGGCTCTAAGAACACTGTACGGGGTTGGCGCGGACGATGATCTGCTCCAGATTCAGAAGACCCGGAAGGAGTTTGAAGGTGATTTCACCCTGGTGGTTTTCCCTCTCACTAAAATTTCCCGTCTTTCTCCCGAACAGACCGGCAGGGGGATTGGTGAATACCTGGCAGGGAACATCGAGGCTGTCAGCGGGTACAACGTGGTAAAGGGGTTTCTTAATCTTTCCATTTCCCCTGCAGAGTGGGGCAGAAGACTCAATGAGATGCATGCTGACAACCGGTACGGATTCATAGAGCCTTCAGGTAATTCTGAGACGGTTGTCATCGAGTACTCATCACCAAATACAAATAAGCCTCTTCACCTCGGACACATACGCAACAATCTGCTGGGATACTCCCTGTCAAGGATCTTCGCGGCGGCAGGTCAAAGGGTTATCAGGACGAATATCGTCAATGACCGTGGCATACACATCTGCAAATCAATGCTTGCCTGGCAGAAGTACGG
>DAIDJT010000325.1 GCA_027451265.1 Bacteroidales bacterium
GGAGGATTTTCAGCCCGTTGCGGAAGAGATGATGGTCATCAGCCAGTGCTATTCTGATTTTTTCCATTTACATTGCTTTATGTCCCCGACAGCCTGCGGATATCAAGGCAGGCCCTGCGGGCAATGTTATAATATATCCGGTTCTGTTATAATACTTTATATGCCAGGCAGCCTGTGGCTCCAGGGGCAGGTTCTGCGGGTTAACTCGGACTCCGCAATTCGAACCTCGCAAATCGCAATTCGCACCTCGCACCTCTCACTGGTCCACCCTTATCAGCGCACTGGTTCCTTTTCCGCGGGCGCTCTCAATGACAAAGACCCCGTCAACCGACCTCACCCTGGTCTCAATATTCGGTATTCCCATTCCCACT
The DNA here is from genome assembly GCA_027451265.1 of Bacteroidales bacterium. Lineage (GTDB taxonomy): Bacteria > Bacteroidota > Bacteroidia > Bacteroidales > VadinHA17 > SR-FBR-E99. Next base: position 372 of record DAIDJT010000325.1, read on the forward strand.
GCCTCATCCGATGACAGCTTCTCCATGTCAAAACCGCGGCCGTTGTCAAGGTACTGCAAGGTAATTATTTTTTGTTGGCGGTGAAGTTCGATTTCGATCTTTGAGGCTCCTGAGTGCTTCATTCCGTTGTTGATGAGTTCGCATGCCGCCCGGTAAACCACCACCTCCTTGTCGGTATCAAATCTCTCCCCCTCCATGTTCGTCCGGAAGTCTATCATGATACCGCGCATCATGTTTACCTTAGCCGCGAATGCACTGATGGCACTTGCCACTCCCAGGTTGGTAAGCACATGGGGGCTCATGTTGTTGGAGATCTCCTTGATTGTATTGAGGGCCTCGTTAACCAGATGATTAGTATTGTGCAGAATCTCCTGACCCACCGGATCGGTAACCCTGCCGTTAAGAGCCGAGAGCGACATCTTCACCGTTGAGAGCAATGGCCCCAGGCCGTCGTGCAGGTCATTTGCAAACCGTTTTTTTTCAGTCTCCTCAGTATTGATGACAGCATTCAGAAGTCTCCTGTCAGATCTTGCCCTGTCAATCTCAGCCCGTTTAAGGGAATAAAAAATCTCCCTGATAAGCACTACACCCGTTATAATCATCACCGAGATAAGCACATTCATCCACTCGTCTGCCATCATAAGCTCGAAGGAGGGTTTACCCTGAAAATACTCGATGAGCTGGATCAGGGTACGTACTGCCATCAGCACGAACGATGTCGAAAGAAGGATCCATGATAGACGGTAACGTGTTATCTTCATGAACCTTATGGCTATGCCCGCAGCAACCATCTGCAGCACAACCGATATGAACAGGGCTACCAGGCGTACCATTGCAACAAAAATTTAATTCATACAAAAGTATGAGTTTATTACCTTTGGGGCGCCAAATCTGAAAAATGAAAATCCTCTATACCGGCCTCATTGCACTTTACTCAGCCATTGCGGGAGTGGCATCGCTTTTCAGTATCAAGGCCCGCAGGTGGGTGAGAGGAAGACGTGGATGGAGAGAACGGCTCAGGTCATTCAGCAGGGGAGAAGGAAAGGCGGTTTGGGTGCACTGCGCTTCGCTCGGTGAATTTGAACAGGGCAGGCCTGTGATTGAAAAGATAAGGAAGGAGCACCCTGACTGGAAGGTGGTAATAACCTTTTTCTCTCCCTCGGGATACGAGGTCAGGAAGGATTACAGCGGGGCAGATCTCGTAATGTACCTTCCGGTTGACCTGCCGGGAAATGTGGACTTTTTCCTTGACCGTGTCAGGCCTGATCTGGCGCTGATAATAAAATACGAGTTCTGGTACAATTATCTTGATGAGCTTAAAAGGAGAAATATCCCGACTTACCTTGTCTCGGGGATCTTCAGGCCCGACCATTATTTCTTCAGATGGTACGGCCGTTTTGCAAGAGGCGTATTTTCGGTATTCAACCGCATTTTCGTCCAGGATGAACAGTCGGGCAGGCTTCTCCAAAGCATCGGTTATGGCAGGTACCTGGTGACGGGAGACACCCGTTTTGACAGGGTAAGCCAGATTGCGGCTGCGGCCCGCGACCTGCAGGTAATAGAACAGTTCCGGGGCAATGAGCCTCTTTTCGTTGCAGGCTCGAGCTGGGACGATGATGAAGACATTATCATAAGGTATATAAACGCCCGCAGCGGGGCGATGAAATGGGTAATAGCACCCCATGAGATAGACGAAGCCCACCTGGGCCGGATAGAGAAGAGGCTTGGTCCGGGAACCATCCGCTATTCCAGGTACAGTGAGAAGGACAGTGAGTGCAGGGTGATGATCATTGACAACATCGGCATGCTCTCCTCAGTCTACCGGTACGCTTCAATGGCAGCGGTAGGAGGCGGGTTCGGAAGAGGGATTCACAACATCCTTGAACCCGCATGCTGGGGCATACCGGTGCTCTTCGGTCCCAATCACGGCAGGTTCCGCGAGGCAATTCATCTCATAGACAGAGGAGGAGCCACCTCGTTCAACGATTTTGAAACATTTTCTGCAGCTGTTGAAAAGTATCTCTCTGATCCGGATGCACTTAATGCCGCAGGAAGGGCATGATGGCCC
>DAIDJT010000326.1 GCA_027451265.1 Bacteroidales bacterium
AAACACAGGTTCAGTGATTGGTTTTCTGATGGTGCTTTTTTGTTTTATCTCTGTCGGATGCAACCTGCAAAAGGCTCTTGCCGACAGCAACAGGGACTCCGGCCTGATTATAAACTCAGTAACGCCGCATTACATGCCGGTCTTTATTAACCGGCAGGAAAACAGTTACTTCACCGTCTCCGTTGATTATGCCGATAATGGTCAGAACAGGAAGATAAGGAAGATAATTCTCAATGTTTCAGCGAATTCTGATATTGGGGCGATTGGCGAAGTATATATAACCTGTCTAGCACCCGGCCAGAATGAATCCGTCCTGTTCGGAAAATCTGCACCCGGCAGGAAAGTGACTGTTACCGGTGATTATCATTTCAGAAACGGGAACAATCTTATTACCGTAGGGGTCATCCCCTCCGCTGCTGCCGGGCTGACCGGCAAGTTCAGGATAGAAAGCCTCAGAATTATACTGGACGATGATTCAGTGCTGCCGGCTCCGGCATTTTCACTTCCATGGCTCAGATTCGGAACAATAGTGAGGGCTGCCGGACAGGATGGCTGTGACACGTACCGCATCCCTGGCCTGGTAACCACAAATGCAGGTACTCTGATTGCAGTCTATGACAACAGGTACAATAACAGCAAGGATCTCCAGGAGGACATAGATATTGGCATGAGCCGGAGCACTGACGGTGGTCATACCTGGGAACCCATGAAAGTGGTAATTGATATGGGAGAGTTCGGAGGGTTGCCTAAGAACCTGAACGGGACCGGTGATCCGAGTATACTTTATGATCATGTTACCAATACAATCTGGATTGCAGCATTATGGATGAGCGGATCTGCTCCTGATAAGATGCTGTGGCGGGCCTCCCAGCCGGGGATGACACCGCAGGAGACGGGACAGTTTCTTCTCGTGAAGAGCAAAGATGACGGGATTACATGGTCTGAACCGGTAAACATAACCGGCCAGATCAAGGATCCTGCATGGCAGCTGCTGCTTCAGGGACCCGGCAGAGGCATCACACTGAAGGACGGAACACTCGTTTTCCCTGCCCAGTTCAAGGCAGATATCGGTGCAACAGCCATTGACGGAGGCCAGTATACATGCCATTCCACTATTGTCTGGAGCAAGGATGGCGGCAACACATGGCAAATAAGCTCTGGCGCAAAATCAAATACTACCGAAGCCCAGGTGGTTCAGCTCAGTGACGGCAGCCTGATGCTTAACATGCGGGATGACCGCAACAGGACAGACAAGGGTGCAACTAATGGCAGGGCAGTGGCCGTAACCAGCGACCTGGGAATGACCTGGACCGTCCATCCATCATCAAATAGGGCCCTGCCGGAACCGAACTGCATGGCAAGCCTTATAGCAGCTGAGGTGACCGTCAAAGGCGTGAAGAGACAGGTACTGTTCTTTTCCAATCCGGATGACATGACAAGCAGGATCATGATGACAGTGAAGGCAAGCACTGACGAAGGGCTTACCTGGCCGGATGATCAGCAGATAGTGTTGTACGGCCCTGCCGGCTACGGCTATTCATGCCTTACAATGGCAGATGAAAACCACGTTGGAATACTGTATGAAGGAGTTAAGGAATTATATTTCCAGAAAATACCTGTATCTGATTTTTTTGACAGGAAATAATATTTTTCACTGGCAGGTACAATGAAACAGTTTGCAAAGGGAATCTGTTTTCAGCTATGGCTGATCCTTTTGGCCGGTCCGTTCATTTCCGCAAATCCCGGATCTGACAGGCCATCCCTGCTTCCGCATCCGCAGGTTGTGGAATGGACCCCGGAAAGATTCCCCTGCAGTCATGGTGACCCGTTCGCTGACCCACGGATCAGAAGGATAACCGTGGTTTCCATCAGTGATGCCAGGCTGAACATGGATGAGTCATACCGTCTGGTAGTCAGGGCTGATTCCATCCTGGTTTATGCAACCACAGAGGAGGGTTTCTTCAGGGCTGAATCAACACTTGGTCAGCTTCTTATCAATGACCAGGCAGGTAATTATTTTTCAGGATGCCGGATCACCGACTGGCCCGCCTTCAGGATCAGGGGATTCATGCATGACTGCGGAAGGAGTTTTATCCCTTTGGACGAACTCAAAAGGGAGATTGAAATGCTCTCAGGGTTCAAGATCAATACATTTCACTGGCATCTCACTGAAGACCTGGCGTGGAGGCTTGCAAGCGATATTGTGCCGGAAGTGACAGGCCCCGGTGCGACCCTCAGGGACAATAATGGGTATTACACCAGGGAGGAGGTAAAGGAGTTCGTCAGGTTCTGCAATGATCATTTTGTTGAGGTCATCCCGGAGATTGACATGCCGGGACACAGCGCCGCATTCACCAGGGCAACGGGCCATTCCATGCAATCAGAGGAAGGCAGGAAGATTCTTGCACAGCTGCTCAGGGAAGCATGCTTTCT
>DAIDJT010000327.1 GCA_027451265.1 Bacteroidales bacterium
CAAACCTTGCTGGGATTACTGGAAATTCTTTTCTATTTTTCACAGGCGTGACCGGGGGAGTGCCATCCGGCTGAAATAATGTGCCAGAGAAATGATGAATTTGAACCCTTTTTACAGCACCAGCGTCAGGAAATGGAATAATCACCGGCTGCCCTGCCGGCGAATCGCTTTGACATTGATCCTCTTGCTGCCACTCCTGTCTTCGTCAGGCCAATACAGGGGTGTTGTCTATCATGACCTGAACATGAACAGAAAACGCGATGCCGGCGAAAAAGGAATGAGCGGGGTTGCGGTGTCTGACGGGCTGAATGTGGTCCTTACCGACCGCCAGGGCGCCTTCCTGCTCCCGGGAACAACGGAAACCAGGTTCATCCGCATAACCGTTCCGTCGGGTTACAAAACCTCAGGCAACTTTTACATAAAAGCAGACAGCCTGAAGTCAGGCTATGATTTCGGACTCATCCCATTCCCCGCTTCGGGAAAAAAGAACGTACGCTTTCTCCAGCTCGCAGATACTGAAACCGGATACGACTTCGGGTGGACAGGTCCGATAAGGGATTATGCAGCCAATGAAGAGGTCAGTTTTATCATTCACACCGGGGATATCTGCTATGAATACGGTCTGAATTTTCATGGCAGCAATGTCACGGCTGAAACGATGGGGGTACCTGTTTACTACTGCGTCGGGAACCATGACCTGGTGAAAGGAAATTACGGCGAAGAACTCTTTGAGAAGAATTTCGGACCGGCCTTCTACTCCTTCGATGCCGGTAACACTCATTTCATCGTCACCCCGATGCTTGCGGGAGATTATAAGCCTTCCTATACCAAAGAAGACGTCTACCGGTGGATGAAGAATGATCTCCAACTGGTCGATCCATCCAAAAACCTCGTGGTATTTAACCATAACCTTCTGACCATGGGTGATGAATTCACCTACGGGATCAGTGAAACGGAACAGATCAACCTTGGTGAACATAACCTGAAGGGCTGGATTTACGGTCACTGGCACTCAAATTATTTCATCCGTCATGGCAGCAGCGGTATTGTTTCCTTCTGCAGTGCACCTCCGAACAAAGGCGGTATAGACCACTCGGTATCAAATTTCCCCGTGTACGAAATTGAGGGTGACGGTAACATAACGGCTCGTCCCAGGTACAACTACCTCATCAATCACTTTGCAGCAGTGAGCCCCTCCGGCCACCAGGCCGTTACAGATGAGCAGGGCCGGCTTTTAATATCGGTGAACACCTATTCAACCGTCTCTCCCACTCAAGCAGTGGAGTTCAGGATAGAGGGCATGGGCAAATGGGCTGCCCTCAGCCGGCAATCTGACTGGAACTGGTCAGGAAAATTTGAAACACAGAACATTAACCGTGGCGTTCCTTACATGATCAATTTCAGGATACGGCTTAGAAACGGAGATGCCTTCTCATCGGTGCGGAGCTTTGTCATCACCCCGGACGCCTCAAACAAGAAGCCTGCAGGAGACTCATTGAAGGAACCGCTGCAACTGAAGTGGATCGTAAATGCCGGTGCAGGAGCCGGAATCTGTTCACCTGTTTATCAAGGCGGGACACTATATGTTGCCGTGTACGAGGACTTCGGTACCAATAATAAAATAATAGCCCTTGAGGGGGCTACGGGTGAGCTGAAATGGCAGTTCATGACCGACAATCCGGTTAAAAACACAATATCGTTATCTGACGGCCATTTATTTGCAACAGATGAGGGAGGAATTGCATATTCAATAGATGCCGGCAACGGAGACCTTGCCTGGAAAAAGAACCTTGGACTCAGCACCTTCCCCCTTCCGGTTAATGGCGGAGTAGTGCATGAAGGTGTTTACTACTGCGGTTATGGAAATTACCTTTCCGCACTTGACTGTCAGGACGGCCACCTTATATGGAAAAACGAGAGCTGGAACGGAGGAGAAGGCACCACCTCAACCATGAAAGTATGCGGCAATACACTTATTGCCGGCGCCAACTGGCGTGCCCTCTACGGTCATGACCTTCAGTCCGGGGCAAAAAAATGGGAGGTAAGCAGTGACGGCATACGTTTCTGTAATGGTACAGCCGCATTGTTTGATGATACTTTGTTTTTTGCGGCCGAGAGAGCTATAATCAGGATGGATCCCGCAACCAGGTCAATATACAAGGTAAACCCTGTCCCCTATGACATGCAGGTAGCTTCCACCCTGCTCGTCACTGACATGATGATTGTGACCGGCACCTCGGCTGAAGGCCTGGCAGCCTGGGACCGTTATTCGTCTGGGGAGCCTGGAAGGTGAAACCGGGCACATCACTGGTCTACACCGCTCCTTACTCCAGACCACCGGCCGCCACTGTCGAGACTTCAC
>DAIDJT010000328.1 GCA_027451265.1 Bacteroidales bacterium
CAGGATAGGTCTTGGATACATTTTCACTGACGCATAGATGAAGATACGGCAGAAACTTACACTCCAGTTTTTCTTTTTGACAAGTGTGATACTGCTGCTCTTCTCGCTGACAGTATATGTAGCTTCGGCCAAATACCGCCGTGACGATTTCTACCAGCGGCTCGAGAGCAGGGCCTTCAGCACAGCCAGGCTGCTGATAGAGGTGGATGAGATTGACACTGACCTGCTGAACAAGATCGAGGAAGACAATCCGGTCTCGCTGCCTGACGAGAAGATCATAATCTTCAACTACAAGAATGAAATTGTTTACTCAACTGATACCAGGAACGTCATTCAGTATGACGACGATCTGCTGACCCGGATTAGGACATCCGGACAAATAAAGACGAAGAGCGGGAGGTATGAACTGATGGGAATTCTCTTCCCTGAAGAGTTTAACCGGTTTGTGGTGCTCAGTGCGGCCCGTGACATATACGGGTATGACAAGATGAAGAACCTGAGGACGATACTGATCCTGCTGACAGGTATTTTTCTTTTGCTGTTTTACCCGGCAGGGTGGCTCTTCGCAGCGCGGTCACTCTCTCCCATCTCCAGGGTGGTTGACCGTGTTGAGGATATCTCCATTGCCAGCCTTGACCTGAGGGTTGACGAGGGTAACGGAAAGGATGAGCTGGCACACCTGGCACACACCTTCAACCGGATGCTCGAAAGGCTGCAGACGGCCTTCGAGATGCAGAAGGATTTTATTTCAAACGCCTCCCATGAGCTGCGGACGCCGCTGACAGCCATCAGGGGACAGCTTGAGGTGTTGCTGATGAAGGACCGTACGGAAAATGAGTACAGGGAGTCTACCGCTGCGGTACTTGAGGATATAAGCAAGCTGAACCGGCTGCTTGACCGTCTTCTGCTGATGGCCCATGCCAGCTCCGAAGGAGCCAGGGAGGGTTTCAGTGAAGTCAGGATTGATGAGATACTCTGGCAGGCGCGCGATGAACTTCTCAGGCACGAAAAAGAGTACAGGGTGACAATTGCCCTTGATGAAAACATAACAGACATCGATAACCTTACATTAAGGGGCGATGAGCAGCTGCTGCTTTCAGCGGTGACCAACATCATGGAGAATGGCTGCAAGTATTCCCCGGACGGTTTTGTAAGGGTTTTTCTTACCCATGATGAGAAGAACATCTCGGTAAGCTTTACGGACAACGGCCCCGGCATTGCTGAAGATGAAATAGAACGCATATTTGAATCATTCTACCGCAGCAAGTCCACCTCATCGGTAAAGGGTCACGGTATCGGGCTCTCCCTGGCCAGGAAAATTATTGACATACACAACGGCAAGATTACTGTTAACTCCCGGCAGGGTGAAGGAACAACAATTACCCTTTCATTTCCTGCCGAACGTTTTAATCACGTGTGAACGAGGAAATAATCTGACAGTATCTCCATAAAGGTGAGCATAGACGGTCACCGTGTACTCTATCAGACAACCCCGGGATTTATCTTTGTAAACAAGGAGGGTACCTCAATGCATGTGCTGAAAGTCATCAGGCCCGAATACAAAATCGACGGCTGGCTGTTGGAAACCATTGCCCTGCAGTAAATTCCCCGTATTTTTTACAGTGTTGTTGCCCTTCCTCTGCCTCTACGCAGCAGGATTGTTCTTCTGCGCGTGGAAATAGGTGAGGCCGTTGATCTCGGTCATACCTACCAGCTCCAGGCCGGACTCCTTCAGCAGGTTGGTCACAGCCCTCCTAGTCAGGTACCTGTTGGTCCTGAAATCAATAATGCTGTACATCCTGTTTATGAATGGAATCCTTGACTCGATGCCGTTCTCATAGGCTTCGGCCTTGTCTGACAGCTGGCTGCCGGAGCTGCCGTTCCTATCAGAAAGAGCACCCTGAGCCCTGTTATCCACAAAACACCCGATAAAATTGCTTTTCACCGGAAGGAGCCCGGTTATCTGTTTCAGAAAATCACGAATCTCCCGTATATAGTTCAGCTGTCTGAGGTTGATGACGGTCCTGATTCCTTTCATGTCTTCGTCATCATAGAAATAATGACGCGTTGAAGGGATGACAAGCATACCTGATTCCTTAACCAGGCCCATCCGGTCAAGATAGTCTATCAGGCCCTGACGAACCTCAATATCAAGCTCATTGAACAGGTGAGTCAGCCCGCTGTCCCTTAATGACAGCTTGCGCGGACTCATCCTTGTCACGGCCTGATCCCTGATAGTCTCCTTGTTCAATCCGATGGTTTCTTTATCCATTATTATTGCAGATGCCTTCTTTCAAACAATTTTTGTGCCACTATGTTTTGACAGTTTCCTTTTTCAGGATTTTCAGAC
>DAIDJT010000329.1 GCA_027451265.1 Bacteroidales bacterium
CATCATCAGCAGAGTATGATCCGTCAGCCTGCGGGAGCTTCTGGGGTTTCCATGCCGGCATTGTCCAGCCATGTTCCATCATCGAACCGGCGCGTCTCTTGTCATTGGGTTCGTATGCTGCCCTGAGGTCAAGAGAAGGCCTGAAGAGTTCCCACATATTTGCCTCATCAGTCTGAAGGCTGCCGGGACCGCGGTCAGGATTGAGCTGGTTGCCTGATCCCCATGGGTTCATGGTGCACTGATGCTGAACAGCAAAGAGTGTTTCGATGTTGTTGTTGTTGGCGCTTGAGTTGAACATGGCGCGATAATCGGGGAAAAGGTCGTATTGTTCTGACTCCATCACCTCCCATGCCTTTGCCTTTGCATTGGCATAGTCCTTCTGATAGAGATACAGTTTTGCCATCATCCCTTTTGCGGAGTATTTGGTCACCCTGCCGGGAACATCAGTCTCTGGCAGCCCTTCCTCTGCAAGCTGCAGTTCCTCAAGGGCGAAGCGCAGGACATCCTCCTGTAAATAACGCGGGATGTTGAAATCGCCGGTGAGGGCAATTGAACCCGGGTCAGTAACAATAGGAACATGTCCGAAGATGCGTGCAAGGTAGAAATAAACGGTCCCGCGGAGGAAGTGACACTCGGCAATTGCCGGGTCTAGTATGGCCGGATCACCGCCGTCAGCTTTCTTCTGCTCAAGTGTGGCCATCAGTGCGCTTGTCCATCCGTTGACCTTGTAGAAGGCCTTCCATGAGTCATTTAGTCTCACCGAAGTAGCGGAAACAGTCATTTCCTGGAAGGGGGTGTCATCACCATTCCAGGTATGTTCGTTGCCTGACATTATCTCACCTATGCAGTCGAGGGCACGGGCTTCATATCCTGACCATGCCAGTCCTGAATAGATGGTGCTCGTGGCAGCCCTCACCTCATCGGCAGTGTTGTAGTAGTTGCTCACCGTTGCGCCCGAAAGTGAGGGACGCTCGATGAACGACTCGCTGCATGATGCAAGTGTTGCGGCCAGTATTGCAATGAAATATATAAATCTGTTTTTCATGATCATATAGTTAAAGTCATTAAAACTCAACACTTACACCGCCCAGGTATGTGCGCGGGTTGGGGTAGTGACCTGCATCAACGTTCATCAGCCTGATACTGTTGTTGTAAGAGCCAACTTCAGGATCATAACCGGTATATTTGGTAAAGGTGTGGAGATTCTGAACCGTTACAAACAGCCTCAGGTTGTTCATCTTCACCCTGTTGATAACTGTTCTGGGGAGCCTGTACCCGAGGGTTATGTTCTGTACACGCAGGAAGGAGCCGTCTTCAATATAACGGTCTGACATTGCAGTGTTGTTTGTGTTTGTATTGGTGAACCTCGGAAGGGCTCCGTCCTTGTTGGTGGCAGTGTAACGGTCCATCACGGCAGTTGACTGGTTGTAATAAACGTTGTTCATTCTCTCAAGCTGCCATTTCATGAAGTTGAATATTTCTGCACCGTAGCTTCCCTGCAAGAAGACGGAAAGATCGAGATCCCTGTAGCGGAAATTGTTTGTCAGACCGAAAGTGAAGTCAGGTATCGGGCTTCCGATGAAGGTAAGGTCCTTGGAATCTATCACCTGGTCCTTGTGGACATCCTTGTATCTCACATCGCCCAGCCAGGTCTCGTTTTCAGCAACGGCCGACCCGAACTGTGGATAGGAGCTGGCGAGCTCTGCTTCCGAGCGGAAGAGCCCGTCTGTTACCAGGCCCCAGAAGGTGCCTACTGCATAGCCGGGAACTGTATGGGTGATCAGGTAGTTGTCATAATAGAGCTTGCCGTCTATTGATGATGACTCGTTGATCAGTTTGTTCAGCACGTTCTTGTAGTGTGAGAAGACAAACGAGGTGTTCCATGAGAAGTTGGGTTTTGCAATGTTGCGTGTCACCAGGCTTATGTCAATGCCGGTGTTTGTCATCTGACCAACGTTTCCTATGGGAGCCTTGAGGTCGTTCCATGCATCTCCAATACCAAGCAGTGATGGGCCGGTGCTGAAGAGAAGCATGTTGGAGGTTATCTTCTTATAGAGGTCAACCGTCAGGTCAATTCTTCCGTTGATAAAGCCGAAGTCAATGCCTCCGTTATAAGTGATAACTGATTCCCATCCCAGGTCGGGGTTGGCAATCCCGGCGATGAAGTTCGTTGATGCCGTACCAACCTGTCCGAAGGGGATTGAAACTGAAATCTTTGGCTAAAGCTTTCATTTGTTCTAAGACAACCCCTTCAAGTTTTTCTCCTTGAAACTTCGAGTAATCAATTTTTTTTGTGTCTGCTGAATTTTTC
>DAIDJT010000330.1 GCA_027451265.1 Bacteroidales bacterium
CCTTTGCGTCGCTTCTTGAGTACCTTACGAGCTTGTGAGCGTCTGATGCCACAAATGTAAGGTTGGCGGCTGATGCCTCAACCAGGATTCCGCCCATAACGGGGCGAAGCTCATCGTCGGCTGTTGCGAACAGTGTCCTTGAAATGCCGGCCAACAGTACCTCTGCCGGAACGTTGAAGCCAAAACGCTTCTCCTTCTTTATCACCGGGAGCACCGGGAAATCGATCCCGTTCTGACCCACTATACTGAACCGGCCGTTCTCAGAATTGATGACCACAGCCATGGTGTCAGGGTTGATGTCAAAGGTGAGCGGCTGCTCCGAAAACTCCTTGAGTGTGTCAAGCAGTATCCTGGCGGGCAGGGCAACAGTTCCGCTTCCGGTAATATTGTCAAGGTGCATGCGTGTGATAAGCGTCGACTCCAGGTCGGAAGCCGTGATCTCGAGATCATTTCCGCTTATGTTGAAAAGAAAATTGTCAAGAATCGGAAGAGTATTCTTCGAACTGATCACCCTGCTGATAGCCTGAAGGTGACCCAGCAGTTCTGTGCTTGAAACAACAAATTTCATATTTCAGTCTTTTTAAGTTATTCGGCGTTGGGTCCCGGTTTACCGGCAACTAATTGATTATTAACATAGTCTGCTTTTAAAACCGGATCATCAATATTACAAAAAAATCTGTTACCCTCAAACAAATTTATTTCACTGATATGTAATGCCTTCGCCTGAGTGCGTTATAAGCCAGCCCCGCAATGATAATGATCAGTACCGGCAGCACGGTGTTCACAACCTGCCACAGCGTTCTCTGTTCCTTTGTCCTGGCCTGGTCGAGGAGCCTGGGTTTCAGTTCCCGTGACCGCATTTCAATGAGTCCGTTATCATTTACGAGATAATTGATGCAATTCACAAGGAAGTCCTTGTTGCCAAAGGTCTGCATAGTGTACCTGTCGAGTCCGAGGGTGAGCGGTTCGGGGTTGCCTCCCTCCCATGTCACCTCATTGCGGATGATATCGCCGTCAGAAACCACAATCATCTTTGTTGGTTTGCTCTCAGTGACGGTGACCAGTCCCGGATCACCCATGAAGCTTCCCGCCATGCGGTTGGCAAAGACGGAGCTGAATGTTCCTTCGAGAAGCACTGCCACGGGCAGGGGGCCTGCATTGAACATTTCATCGGGCATCAGCTGATCAGCTTCCTCCAGGGAGATAACCAGCGGAGGCATCACTGTACGGGCTTCAGGTGAAGTGGTGAGCAGGATGCTCTTTTGTACCAACTTGTCACGGCCCACAGTGTCAACGGTACCTGCAAACTCAGCTTTTATCCTGTTGAGGTTGCGTGTTATGGGGCTGGTCTGCGAGGGACGGAGCAGCGGGTAATAAACCCATGGTGTAGGCACATACTGCACTTCACCACCCTGATTGGCAACCTTCAGCGGTATCAGCATGCAATCGGCATCCTGGACTATAACAGGGTTGATGCGGGCCCCGTACCGGAACAGCATGTCACTTATTGTCAGCGGTTCATACAGTGCCACGGTAGAACCCGCTATGAGACTGTCGGCATTAACCGTCACCTCCTCGGCGAGCCACAACACCCGTCCGCCGTTCATGATGTACTGGTCGATCACATATTTATCCCTTTCATCCATCGGTTTCCGGGGTGCGGCGATAATAATGGCGGCATACCTGTCGATGGCGCCTCTCCTTCCTCCGATCACGCCCCTGTCAATATTGTAGAACTTCGCAAGTTCCAGTGTCAGGTCGGCAACATAGATTTCATCAAACTCACCGTGCCCTTCAAGGAATGCAACGGTAGGCACGGTGTCAGCCGTTGCCGTGGCAATGGCCTGTATAATCTCGTATTCAAGCCCTTCTGTAGAGTGAAGAAGGTTGGTTTCAGCAGGCAGGGTCGGATTATTCCTGAGGAAGTTTACCGGTATGACCGTACTGCCGTTGGTCACGGTCAGTGCCGGGAAAATGCGCTTCTGCGTTCTTCCACCCTCGCCATCGGAGGCCATCACGTTAACCGGGTTGAGTCCGCGGTTCATAAGGTCAGCATGGAGCCTGTCGCGTTCAGCTCTGTCAGGTGACCCTGAAGGATTGATGAAGTCAAATTTTACCTTTCTTCCCGAAATGACGCGGAACTCATCGAGGTACTGCTCCACGCTGCGCCGCAGCTTCCTGAAAGCTATCGGCAGCTCGCCGTCGAGATATACATTCACCTTCACTTCACTGTCAAGCTCTCTCAGGATTTTTTTAGTAGGGTCTGCCAGAGTGAAGCGTCTGTCCTCGGTCAGGTCGGCCCTGATA
>DAIDJT010000331.1 GCA_027451265.1 Bacteroidales bacterium
TTGTCTGGGTTGAGTTCGACTGGGGCACGGATATTTTCAAAGCCAGGCAGATAGTCAGCGAGAAGCTCATCACTGTCTCGTCGCAGATGCCGTTGGGCGTCGGCCAGCCCGTCCTTGCACCGCAGTCAAGCGTCATGGGTGAAATCTTTTTTATCGGCCTTCAGGCCGACAGCACCAGCATGATGGACCTGAGAACCATTGCCGAATGGAACATAAAACCCCTTCTTCTGGCAACGGGAGGAGTCTCACAGGTGACAATAATCGGTGGTGACTACAGGCAATACCAGGTGCTGGCAAACCCGGCAAGGATGGACCGTTGCAAGGTCTCGTTGGATGAGCTTTCAGAGGTATGCAGGGGTATCAGCCAGAACTCTGCGGGCGGTGTGGTCAGACAATACGGGAACGAATACGTGGTCAGGGGTATAGCCCGCACATCAGACCTGGAGGAGCTGGGCAATACATATGTAAAATCATTCAGGGGCAAACCTGTCAGGCTGAATGATGTCGCCGAAGTGAAGATCGGGAGCGCGGTCAAAATGGGCTATGCTTCGGGGAACGCGAAACCGGCTGTCATAATATCCGTCTCAAAGCAACCGAACACCAATACCCTGAATGTCACAGAGCGAATCGAGGAAAACCTCGCTTCGCTGCAGAAGACACTGCCTCCTGATGTCAGGCTTGATACAAAGATATTCAGGCAGGCTGGCTTCATTGAAACCTCGGTGCATAACGTGCAGGATGCACTGCTTGAAGGTGCAGTATTTGTAGTAATTATTCTCTTCATCTTCCTGGGCAGTTTCAGGACCACAGTCATTTCACTGCTTGCCATTCCCATTTCACTGCTAGGGGCGATAGTGGTCATGAAGTTCCTTGGACAGAACATAAACACTATGAGCCTGGGAGGAATGGCTATTGCAATCGGTGCGCTTGTTGATGATGCAATCATTGACGTGGAAAATGTATACAAGCGGCTTCGCCAGAACAGGTTGCTGCCCGAAAACCTGAGGCAGAACTCGTTTACCGTGGTTTTTGAAGCATCGAAGGAGATAAGGGCATCGATACTCAATGCGACAATGATAATCATAGTGGCGTTCATTCCGCTGTTCTTCCTTTCAGGAATGGAAGGTAAGATGCTGAAGCCGCTGGGCATCTCATTTATTGTTTCGCTTTTTGTTTCAATGATTGTTGCAATGACGCTTACACCCCTTCTGTCGAGGATGCTTCTCTCTGACGAGAAATACCTCGCAAGGAATGAAAAGGACAAATGGCTGGTGCGCAAACTCTCCTATATCTATGAGAAATCACTGCGGTGGTCGCTTAAACATAAAAAGATAATCCTCCTGCCTGTCCTTGCCCTGTTCATAATTGCCCTTATCGTTATGTCCACCCTGGGAAGAAGTTTTCTTCCGGAGTTCAACGAAGGATCATTGACACTTTCAGTTGTCACCAAGCCGGGTGTTTCGCTTGAAGAAAGCAACAGGCTGGGCAATCTTGTGGAAACTGAGCTGCTGGCGATCCCCGGGATATCAAGCACGGCAAGGAGGACGGGGCGCGGTGAGCTTGATGAGCACTCGCAGACCACCAACAGCGCTGAAATTGATGTGAATTTCACGCTGGAAGACCGCAGCAGGGAGGAATTCATGGCCGATGTGCGCAGCACGCTTTCGCAGGTACCGGGAATAGCATTTACTGTAGGTCAGCCGCTCGGGCACCGGATTGACCACATGCTGTCAGGTACACGGGCAAATATTGCCATAAAGCTGTTCGGGACTGACCTGAACAGGATGTTTTCGCTGGGAAATGAGATTAAGAGTTCGATTTCCGGTATTGAAGGGCTTGTTGATGTAAACGTTGACCAGCAGGTTGAGATTCCGCAGATTCAGATAAGGGCAAATCGAAACATGCTTGCCATGTACGGTATAACCACGCAGGAGTTCAATGAGTTTGTTGATATAGCATTTGCCGGACAAAAGATGGCTGATATCTATGAGGGTCAGCGAAGCTTTGATCTGATCTTAAGGCTTGACAAAGACTACACTGAAGATATTGATGGTATTCGCAATGCTCTCATAGACACGCGTGACGGACGGAAGGTGCCTCTTGGGCAGGTTGCAGATATAGTATCAGTATCAGGCCCCAGTTCAATCAGCCGTGAAAATGTCCAGCGCAAAGTGGTCATATCAGCCAACGTTGCCGGGCGCGATCTCCGCAGTGCCGTTGAGGAGATACAGGATAAGATAAGCACTTCCTTAAAGCTTCCGGAAGGATACAGGATAGAATACGGCGGTCA
>DAIDJT010000332.1 GCA_027451265.1 Bacteroidales bacterium
GGTCACGAACACTATTGTCACACTTCCCTTAAGCTGTGCCAGCACCTCCATTACGGTAGCTTCGTTCTCCGCATCAAGCGACGATGTCGCCTCGTCAAGCAACAGCACTGACGGCTTTCTCAGCAGCACCCGTGCCAGCGCCAGGCGCTGACATTCCCCACCGGAGAAGGATGTGTGCCAGTTGACAACGAAGGCATCAAGTCCTTTCCTGAACCGTTTCACCAGGTGCGTGGCGTTAACCTGTTCAAGAACACTCATTATCTCAGCGTCAGTGACCTCATCCGGCCTATCCCATATCAGGTTCTCGCGTAAGGTGCCGTCAATGAAGAACGGATCCTGCGGCAGGTAACCAAGCCCGGCCTTCCACCGCGGCAGAAGATTATCATCAAGAATCATTTCATCAATAAGTATCTGACCCGATGAGGGTTTCTGGAGACCGGCAATAAGATCCAGGAGAGTCGTTTTGCCACGCCCGCTATGCCCTATCACACCAGTTATATGCCCTGCCCTGATATTTGCCGTAAATCCGTCAAACAGCCCTTCGCCGTCAGGATATGCAAAGCTGATATTATCAAGCCTTATCCCCTCCTTCAAACCCACACTTCCGGCTTCACCTCTAGACCTTGGCACTTCAAATTCAGGCAAATCCTCGTCAAGTTGCATCACCAGCCTGACAGACGGCAGATTGGTTGCTATCATGTTCAGGTCGGTATTCATTGAAATCATATGCGGAAAGATGCGTGAAAACAGAAGTATGAGGATTACGAATGAAGATATCGGAGTTGACCCATGTGTGTACCCGAACCAGACAATGCCAACAAGCACCACAAGGCCTGCTATACGCTGTATCAGCTGTGGCAGCGACCAGTTCCGCTGCATAAGGTACTCCATGTTCAGAAGCGAAATGTTTGCTTCATCAAATCTTCCGTAATAATATTCCTCTGAGCTGTGAACCTTGGCTATCTTGACTGTCTGCCCAAAATCATCAATGTATTTCAGAAGGCGGTAGTATGATTCCACATATCCGGTGCCAAGCCTGAATGATCTGTGCAGAAATCTCCTCAGGACAAGGAAGAGAATTATGCCAACCCCGATTATAGCCAGGGTAAATTTCGCGGATATTATAAGTGCATATACAGCATAAGAACCTGTAATTATAAATGTTGTAAGCAGCCTGAGGTAGTGAAAGTAATAATTTGCCAGGTTGGGCACTTCGCGAGTCAGCACCTGCAGGTGATTGGTCTTGCTGCGGCTGTTGAGAAGCTGCCAGTCAGCCATTATGATTTTACGGAACAGCCTGCGGCGAATGGTGTAAATAAATGTCTGCTGGTAACGGGCATCAAGCAGCGCCTTTTTATATTGTATTAACGCACTGAATGTCAGAAGCGTCATATATACAAACAGGATACTGCCTATTGTAATTTCAATGCCGGCGCTGTCGGCAATATTCCGTATGGTGAGGGCAATGCCGTCAGGTTCAGCCCCGCCTCCGATGCTCAGCAATTGAAGCAGAGGGACAAGAAGAACGATTGAGAAGCCTGACGTAACTCCCTGCAGCAATGTGAGAAAGATTATCAGCAGCAGTTTCCACGGCTGATGATCCCTCAACAGTGCGAATGTCTTAAGAATGAACAAAACTTTTTTCAAGGGCAGAAAACCTTGTATTACAAGGGTATGATGCACTGTAAAATCACAGCACGACCAGCTTCCTGGTTAAAACACTTTTACCGTCAGTTACCCTGGCAATTATGACTCCATTCATACCAAGAGGCAGATCTAAAGTATGGATTTCACCGGCAGCAAGTATCCGTTCCATCAGCACTCTCCCCCCTATGTCAATCAGTTCGCATGATGATCCTTCACCGATTTTGCCGCTGATTATTAACTTCCCATGTGACACCCATATCCTCAATCCTCCAACCGGGGCCCCGGGCGGGTAAATGTCGTAGGGAGAATTTGCAGAGGCAATTATGAAAAATCTTCCAGTACCGGAAAAATTTGCAGGAAGGGTTACGGTATAATCATGAAGGCCTATGTCAGTAGAAACACCGGCAACACGGTCCACAAGCCAAAATCTCAGTTCGCCGATTGGAACCGTCTCAGCTGAGAATGTTACGGTACCGCCTCCCTTCAATTCCAGTCCCACAGGAACGGTAAGTGTATCTGCACGGCTCAAAGGAAGCGCCTGACGTGCATAATTTACTCCGTGAGCGCCCGAAATCAGGGAGGTGAAGGTTTCCAGTCTTACTCCTGAACTCATCAGTCCGATATCATATC
>DAIDJT010000333.1 GCA_027451265.1 Bacteroidales bacterium
TGCCTGTTGAAGGAAAAAGGGTCAGGATCAGCTGGCAGCCTGTGACCGATCCCCTGGAGCCGACAGCTACACCCTCTTCCTACAGGGTCTATTCCCGCAGAGGCGATGGCGGATATGACAATGGTACAATTGTTTCAGGAACCACCCTGGTTACTGACCTTCCTGATTACAATACCGTTTACAGTTTCAGGGTCACCGCTGTAAATGACGGGGGAGAGAGCTTCCCGTCAGAAGAACTTGCCGTTGGCATCAATCATGATGCGGATGGCACTGTGCTTATAGTCAATGGTTTTGACCGCATTTCCGGGCCAGCCTGGTTTGACCGCGACGGCCTGGCCGGGGTAGCCTGGTGGGATGACCGCGGAGTAGCTGACCGTTACAGTTTCATAAGCACAGGCGACCAATATGATTTTGAAAGGATCTCGCCATGGACCGATGATGACAATGCCGGCTGGGGCGCCTCATATTCCAATGACGAGGGGAGGGTAATCCCGGGTAATACCTTCGACCTCACCCGTGTCCACGGTCAGTCAGTGATGGCGGCCGGTAAATCATTCTTCTCGGTCAGTGACGAGGTGTTCACGGATGACGGGTTTGACCTTTCAGGGTGGTGCGCCGTTGATCTCCTTTTCGGGGAGGAAAAGACCACTCCTTCAGTTTATTATCCTGACCGGAAGGATTTCAGTATCTATACCCCTGAATTCCTGCGAGCGCTGGCGAGTATGAAGGATGCCTCAATACCGGTCTTCATGTCAGGGTCATACCTTGGTACAGACCTGGTTATGGCTGCTGATACGGCATTGGTTTCAAAGGTTAAGAAGCTGCTTCATTTTGTTCCGCGTACCGGCCATGCCGTTAAAACCGGAGGAGTTGCCTCCACCAACAATGCTGCGC
The DNA here is from genome assembly GCA_027451265.1 of Bacteroidales bacterium. Classification (GTDB taxonomy): domain Bacteria; phylum Bacteroidota; class Bacteroidia; order Bacteroidales; family VadinHA17; genus SR-FBR-E99. Next base: position 895 of record DAIDJT010000333.1, read on the forward strand.
CGCGATTCCGGGGGAGTTTCGAATTCAACACCGGCGTTTCTGAAGTGATCTACGCTGCAGAAGCGCCTGATGCCATTGAGCCGGCCGACAGACAGTCGGTCACAGCCTTCAGGTACCGTGAGAACAATACATCGGCAGCTGTCATGCACGGGGGAGACATGAGGTGCTTCGTAATGGGATTCCCGTTTGAAACAATCATCCTGCCGGAGGAGCGTGATAAACTTATGAGACAAATACTTGACTTTTTACTGAAATAACAGACAAATCATGGATAGATCCGTTACCTGTTTTCTGCCATTTTCCGATATCAGTTCGGTGAAAGCTTCGATCACATCACTGAAAGCACAGGGATTTGACAGCAGGGTGTTCGTAGTACTCCCTCCGGGGAGTGAGGAACAGATGAAGGGGACAGGGGCAGAATTCATCGTTTCCGGCGGGTTTGCTTCGACCGGTGCACTGAAAAAAATGGCTGCCGTGGCTGACTCCCGTTTCGTGCTTACCTACAGCAAGGGTTTTCCCCTTGACATGGGCTCCCACGCCCTGGCAAGAATGATGCAGATTTGTGAAGACACAGGCGCCGGCATTGTCTATTCAGATTACTACGAGATGAAAAATGAAGTCATGTCACCCCATCCGGTTATTGATTACCAGGAGGGAAGCCTGCGTGACGACTTCAACTTCGGGTCGGTGATACTGTATGACGGAAAGGCCTTCAGGGATGCCTGCAGTCGTATGGGCATTGAATACAGTCATGCCGGCCTGTATGATCTGAGGCTTAAAATTTCACAGACTCATACGCTCACCCATATCCAGGAACTGCTCTATACCGAGGTTGAGACTGACACGCGCAAGACAGGGGAGAAGCAGTTTGACTATGTTGATCCCCGGAACAGGGCAGTGCAGATAGAGATGGAGAGCGCCTGCACTGACCACCTCAGGTGCATCGGCGGATGGCTTTCACCGAAGTTCAGGGAAGTCAGCCCTGACGACGGCAGTTTTGAATATGACGCATCCGTTGTTATCCCCGTCAGGAACAGGGTAAAAACAATTGGCGATGCCATCAGGTCTGTCCTCAGCCAGAAGACAAAGTACAGGTTCAACCTGATTGTGGTTGACAACTATTCGACGGACGGAACCACTGAGATTATAAGATCGTTTGCCGGAGACAGCAGGCTGGTGCACATCATCCCCGGCAGAAAGGACCTTGGCATTGGCGGGTGCTGGAACGAGGCCGTTTTCAGTGACCGGTGCGGGAGGTTTGCAATTCAGCTTGACAGCGATGATCTATATATCGATGATACGGTAATAACCAGGGTGGTGGATGCCTTCCATGACCAGAAGTGTGCGATGGTGGTAGGTTCTTACAGGATGGTTAACT
>DAIDJT010000334.1 GCA_027451265.1 Bacteroidales bacterium
GCCTTGACAGGTTTCTGAAGGGCTATCTTGACATGCTGACAATCAGCTTCATCACCAGGTTCGGAAAGAGTCCCATGCACTTCTTCGGAACACTGGGGACACTGATGTTCCTTACCGGGTTCATAATGGCTGCATACCTGGGCATAAGGAAACTTGTGTTCGTATACCAGGGACTGAGGGCCCCGCTGGTGACTGACAGCCCCTACTTCTTTATTGCCCTGGCTGTAATGATCATCGGGTCATTTCTCTTTCTGACCGGGTTCCTCGCCGAGCTCGTGAACAGACGATCCGCTGACCGTAACCGATACCTGGTGAAGGAAAAGCTGAATCTCAGTTAGCAGTCAGCAATCAGCAATCTGCAGTATATGTAAACTGTTCATTTACTGCCGATTACTTATTGCTGACTTTCAACTTCATTATTGCCTTTTCCAGCAAGCTGGCTCCTTCTCCGCCTGATAGCGGATGGGATCTTTCCTGCTACTGCTTCATCTTCTGCACTTCCCTCAGAAGGCTTCGCAGAGCTTCAGTAAGTCTGTCCCAGGAGTACTCCTTTTTCTTCTCCTCAATGCCAGCCGCAAACCTGTTCCCGTCACCGCTGAAGAAATCGCATATGGCTCCTGCAATGGCTGCAGGATCAGGTTCAACAACGTATCCGCAGACGCCGTCCGGGACTATCTCTGCCAACCCTCCCACGTTTGTCACTATCATCGGCTTGTTGAAGTGGTATGCCACCTGTGTGACACCGCTCTGGGTGGCGCTGCGGTAAGGTTGTACCACAAGCGAGGCTGCCGAGAAGTAATACTTGACCTCATCATCACTTATGAAGTGTGAGTGGAACGTGATCCTATCCCCTACCTCAAGCTGATGAATGAGGTCAAAGTAGGGCTTTTCACTCTCGTAGAATTCACCTGCCACAATGAGCTTCACCCCCAGGTCACGCACACACTGTTCTGCCATTGCCCTGAGGAGAAGGTCAAGACCCTTGTACTCCCTGATAAATCCGAAGAAGAGTATGAACCTGTCTGCCGGACAGAGTTTCAGCCTGACGATTGCCTCGGCCCGCGAAACCGGTACGCTGTAGTTGTCGAAAAGCGGGTGCGGGGAGATCACACATGGCATAACGGCTGAGAACTGCCGGAGGTCATTCTCCACTGCTTTTGTCATCACCAAAGCACCGTGGATGCTCTTTACAAAGAACCGGGTGAGCATCCTGTCACCAAACCGTTTCTCGTGAGGTACCACATTGTCAAAGATTGTGATGATCTTGGTATGCCTGTTGCTTCGCACCAGCCTTGCAATGAATCCCAGTGCGGGTGCAAGGAAAGGAAGCCAGTACCGCATTATCACCAGGTCAGGGCGTGTCCGCCGGAGACGAAGCCCGATATTGAACCAGTTCAATGGATTGATTGAGTTGATGGCCCTGGTAATAGGCACACCCTCAGGGGCATACCCGTGGTCAAACTGCGTTTTCCCCGGGAAAAGAAAAGATGGATACTGCAGCTTGAAAGTATAGATGGCGGCAGCGTCACCCTCCTGCAGCAACTGCTGAGCCAGTCTCTCATTGTAGGCGGCTATCCCGCCGCGATACGGATGAGCAGGACCGCAGATGACTATACGCATCATGACTTTTCACCTTCAGGCCATACCCACCCTGTAAGATGACCATATTGTGGTTCAATCCTCCCGCCGGAGGTGATGGTGGCACGCCGGATCATAGGGGTGTCATTGCCGGTGAATAGATCATGCAGCACGTTGTCAATAAGCTGCTTGCCAAAATCGCCGGAGGCATCCCTGGGCAATTCGCCGGGCAGGTTGTCAATAGACATGACCGTGATATTTTCAGGATTGCTGAAGGCATCCTCTTCACAATGCTTCCTTCGGTTGTAGCTGTAGAAGGGGTCAGCAATGGTGGTGGCTCTCAGAGTGGTTGGAATCGGCCCGTCTATGTCACAGCTGATGTCGCCGATGACTGAAATCCTGAAATCAGGCTTCTCAACATCCTCTTTGGTGAAAAACACCGGTGACTTCGGATCCCAGAAGTGGCCGGCGATGAGAACATCCGTGACCTTTGTGTATTTCAGGAAATCAGACCTGTACTCCTCAGGGTGCTGTACGAAATTGTTAAAATATCCAATTGCTAATACAGTAGACGGAAGCATGCCTAATACGCCTAGATGAATCTTTGCTTCAATTTCTCGTTTTAGTTTTTTTAAACTTCCAATTAACGAATCTTTATCCAAAGAAGCTTTGTTT
>DAIDJT010000335.1 GCA_027451265.1 Bacteroidales bacterium
TACTCATAATCATTACAGCCAGGTACATCACCAGCAGTTGCCGCATTCTCATTCGCACCACCAGGTGCTTTATCAACAAGCACCGCCTCCCACTCAACCATTGCCGTACCCTGTACTGCATCAGCCTGCTTTTTATTTCCCTCGAGATGTCACGGTAAATGCCAAGGAAGGCTATGGTCTTTTCATTGGAAATGACTGATGATGCAATGAGGGAGACATTTATCCTGTTTCCGTACTTATCTTTCCTGATGGTCTCAAGGTACCCCGTGCCGCTTTCAAGGGCTGTCTCATCAATCTTCACCGCTTCATCGCGAAGCTCCTCAGGCACGACAAGGTCATCAATCATCCTGTTCATGGCCTCATCGGCCTCGAAGCCGAAGAGCTCCGTGAAGCCGTGATTTATACGTATGATCCGTCCGTCAAAGTCAGTCAGCACTATGGCTTCGGGAGCTGCGTCAATCAGGTGTTCCAGGAGCGCCTTTTCATTCGAGAGTTTCTGCTCGTATTCCTTGTGTTTGCTTACATCAGTAAGAACGCACCGGTAACCTGTCACCCTGTTCCTTATAATGATGGGGCCTGCGTGAAAAAGAACTGACACATTCCTGCCCAGCTTGTTCACCAGTACATATTCATCAAAGGTTATCTGTCCGGGGCCGGTCAGTGAAGAAAGCTCTCTCATCAGCCTGTCAAGGTCATCGGGCATGAACAGGTCTGACAGTTTCACACCCTTTGCAAGGTCATTGTTGTCAAACCCCAGTGTCATCATCCCCTGGGTGTTCATGAAGGTGACGTGCCCTTTTGTGTCAATCTCCATGATCATTTCAGGCAGCAGTTCGGCAAAGGTTTCGAAAACGATTCCCTGCTTGAGTATTTCGCTCTCACGCTCCTTTTGTGCTTTTCCGGCTTCCCAGGTGACCAGTATGTCACCCGATGAGAGGAGCAGCCCTATATAAAATCCTGAATCGTCAGTGCCGTCGGCAGAAACGGGTATTTTTGAAGGACGATGGCCCGTTTCGATGTTTTCAAGCAGCGAGAGGAATGCCTGGTTCCTGCCAAATGGTGTCTCGCCTATCTCTTTGCCAAGGATATCCTTGCGGTCAAGCTGCTCCACATCCTCGGCCCTGTAGTTGAAGTCGATAATGTAGTGCCTGTTTTCTCCCTCACGCCTGAGGATGACGGCATAACTGCTCATGGAATCAAAGATCTCGCGGAGTATTTTCTCTGATTCGGCCCTGGCAAAGCCGCCATTCAACGCACTTATGTCATTATAATACGTGATGAGGAAGATCTCCTCCCCAAGGAAGAAGGTGCGGGCGCTGAACAGAAAAGGACGCTCCTCGCCGGACCGCATGCGAAGCTTTATCTCCAGGTCGCTCACCTTTTTCAGCCTCGAGAGAAGCCTCATATATTTGTGGCTCTGGATTAGGTCTACGTAAAGCTGAATGTCATCGGAAGTCTTGCCGATGATATCCTCCTTTTTGTATCCGGTGGTGTCAAGGAATGCCTGGTTAACCTCTATATACTTCTGGGTCTCGAGGTTACTGAGCGTGATCAGCTGGTTTGTACTGTTGAAGGCCAGTTCGGGGATGTCGGCGAGATGTCTGAGAGAAGTAAGGTATTCCTGGGATGGGTCCGGGTCATTGACTTTCTCTTTTCTCTTGTCCATCTGAGTGTCTGTTGTATACATCAAAAAGGGGGAGATAGCTGTGAGGTTGAGCAAATTTAGTCATATATGTAAGAAATATAACGCAGCTACCCGCCAACTTATTTTCTCATACCGGAGGCATACCAGGCACACCACGGTTTTAATCCGCATACTTCGCACAAGGGCCGGCGCGCAGTGCAGGTGTAACGGCCGTGAAGGAGGAGCCAGTGATGTGCCTTCGGCCTCTTGTCCTCAGCGATCTCGCGGGTGAGTCTCATCTCAACATCCAACGGGCTCTTTGCCCCGGGTGTCAGTCCCAGGCGCCGGGCTACCCTGAACACATGTGTGTCAACCGCAATAACCGGGCGGTTCCAGACCACCGAGGCAATTACGTTTGCGGTCTTCCTGCCTACTCCCGGAAGCATTGTCAGCTCCTCATGCCCGGAGGGGACCACTCCACCGAAACGTGTCATGATCATCTCCGCCATCCCCTTCAGGTGTTTCGCCTTGTTGTTCGGATAGGAACAGCTCTTTATGAGCCCGAAAATATCTTCCTGTGACGCACCAGCCATAGACGCGGCGTCAGGAAACCGCGCAAAAAGAG
>DAIDJT010000336.1 GCA_027451265.1 Bacteroidales bacterium
AATCATGAAGGATGCCGTTGACAATATCCAAAAGTCAAAGGGCATAACCATAGACCTCCAGACACTTGAGCTCGATGACAAAACCACCTATGAGCTCTTCAGCAACGGTGAGACAACCGGGGTGTTCCAGTTTGAATCGGTGGGAATGAAACGGTACCTCCGCGAGCTGAAACCTAACCAGTTCGGTGACCTCATTGCAATGAACGCCCTCTACAGACCGGGGCCGATGGACTACATTCCGCAGTTCATCAGGCGCAAGCATGGCAGGGAGAAGATATCTTACGAGGTGCCCGCCATGGAGAAGTACCTGAAGGAGACCTACGGCATCACTGTATACCAGGAACAGGTGATGCTCCTCTCGCAGGAACTCGGGAGCTTCACCAAAGGCCAGGCCGACTCACTGCGCAAGGCTATGGGCAAGAAAAAGCGCGACATCATGGACAGGCTGAAGGAGCAGTTCATCGAGGGTTGCCGTATGAATGGCTATGACCAGAACACCATTAATAAAATATGGTCCGACTGGGAATCGTTCGCCGAGTATGCCTTCAATAAGTCGCACTCAACCTGTTATGCCCTGATAGCCTACCAGACAGGATATCTCAAGGCACACTACCCTGCAGAGTTCATGGCAGCCGTGCTCAGCCGCAACATCAGTGACATAAAGAAGATCACCGTCATGATGGAGGAGACACGACGGATGGGGATCGAAGTCCTTGGCCCGGATGTCAACGAGAGCTTCCTGCAGTTTACAGTCAACCGAAGCGGCAACATCAGGTTCGGTCTTGGAGCCATCAAGGGAGTGGGTGAGAATGCCGTTCTTCACCTGATTGAGGAACGTGAAAAAAACGGACCCTACAAGGACATTTATGAACTTGCCGAAAGGGTGAATCTTAATACCGTCAACAAGAAGATGCTTGAAGCCATGGTCGTTTCAGGAGCGCTCGACGGGCTGCCCGGACTGACCAGGGCCCAGTATTTCTCTGCTGACGGCAAGGGCTCAAGCTTCCTCGAAAGCCTCATCCGCTACGGCAATAATGTGAAGAACATTAAGAACAGCACCCAGCAGTCACTCTTCGGCGACGCCGGCGGTTTTGAACTTGTGCGGCCTGAACCGGCACCATGCCCTGACTGGACGAAACTTGAAAAGCTCAACAAGGAAAAGGAGGTTATAGGAATCTACCTTTCATCGCACCCTCTTGACGATTTCAGGCTGGAGATCAGCACATTCTGCAATGCAAGCCTTGCCGACCTCCAGAACCTGAGTGAGTTCGCCAACCGTGACGTCTGCGTGGCAGGAATCGTCAGCGACACCCGCAGCGGGGTGACCCGCAACGGCAAACCGTTCGGCGGATTCACCCTGCAGGATTACACCGACTCTTTCTCCTTCCTGCTCTTCGACAAGGATTATGTTGCCCTCAGCAACTATTTCAAAAATGACTACCAGTTACTTGTAAAGGGCAGGGTGCAGGGAAGACATTTCAATCCCGATGAGCTTGAATTCAAAATCAAGGAGATCCATCTCCTCACTGCTGTCAGGGAAGACCTGATCAGTTCAATCACAATCAAACTGAACGCTGACCTGGTTAACCCCGAATTCATCAAGAACCTCAAATCGGTCATCTCGGAGAACCCGGGGAACAAATCGCTTAAATTCCTGTTGATAGATCATGACGACAGGATTACAATACCGCTTTTCTCGCGAAACATCAAGGCAGGCATCACCGATGAACTCATCGGCTGGCTCGAAGATAATCCTGAGCTCAGCTTTAAAGTAAATTAGGTATCTTTGGAAAAATTGAAAAAACAGTTCAAGAAATATATAACACTATGGCACAACAAGTTAACGACAGCAATTTTGATGAAGTTGTATTGAAGTCAGACAAACCGGTAATTGTGGATTTCTGGGCAGAATGGTGCGGGCCCTGCAGGATGATAGCTCCTTACATTGAGCAGATAGCAGAGGCGTACAAGGATAAGGCGCTGGTCGTTAAGTGTGATGTCGACAGTTCCCCGGATGTGGCCCGCCGGTTCATGATAAGGAATATTCCCACCGTGCTTTATTTCAGGAACGGCGAGGTTGTTGACAAGCAGGTTGGCGCTGCTGCCCGCTCGGCTTTTGAGGCCAAGCTCACTCCCCTACTCTGATAATATTATGAAGGTATGTGTTTTTGCAGCCTCGAGCAGCCGGATTGACCCTGCTTATATGAAGGCTGCCGAAGAGCTCGGGACGGTCTTTGCCCGTGAAGGG
>DAIDJT010000337.1 GCA_027451265.1 Bacteroidales bacterium
TGGCCAGCATAGTTCCCTCGGGATATGCCGGGTTGAAGACCCTGATTACAACAACCATTATTCCAGTCAGGGCTCCGTAGATGAATTTGCCGGTATTTGTCTGGGCTGCGGTCACGGGGTCGGTTGCCATGAACACTGTTCCGAAGGCAAAGCCGCCCATGATCAGGTGATAGTAAGCAGGTATCTGGGTGTATTCGTTTCCGCCGGTGGCGTTAAGAAGCAACCCGAGGCCCAGGGCTCCCAGGGTCATGCTGAGCATTATGCGCCAGCTTCCCACACCTGTCACCAGCAGGATGAAGGCGCCAATCAGTATTGCAATTACTGAGGTCTCGCCCACTGACCCGGGAATTGTTCCGATGAACATATCCATTGGCGAGGGCATCTGCGCAAAGCTGTCAAGTTTTGCCAGTCCCAGGGGCGTTGCTCCCGAGAAACCGTCAAGTGCACCGCCTTTGGCAAGCCCCTCAATCCATACCTTGTCCCCAGTCATCCATGCCGGATAGCTGAAGAAGAGGAAAGCTCTGGCCGTCAGCGCCGGGTTGAGAATGTTCATCCCGGTGCCGCCGAAAACCTCCTTGCCAATGATCACGGCAAATGCAACCGAGATGGCCACCATCCAGAGAGGCACATCTACCGGCATGATAAGTGGTATCAGCATCCCTGTCACCAGGTAACCCTCATTGATCTCATGGCCACGTATCTGAGCGGCGATGAACTCAATGCCCAGCCCCACCAGGTAGCTTACGATGATCATCGGCAGCAGCTTCAGTAAACCAAACCCGAACATGTGCATCAGGGTCCAGTCATTGATGCCGAAAGCCCGGGTGTGCTGCAGCCCGATGTTGTAGCATCCGAACAACAGGGCCGGCATCAGCGCTATTATGACAATGGTCATCGTGCGCTTCATATCCATGTAATCCCTTATATGCGAACCCTTCGTTGTTACCCTGTCAGGAACATAAAGGAAGGTGGCAAAACCGTCATACACGGAATGCAGCTTCTCAAAACGGCCTCCCTTCTCAAAGAGAGGCTTTGTCTCTTTCATTTTTTTCAGCAGGAAATTCATAGCAAGCTCTTTCCTTAATTAGTTCATCTCTTTTATCATCAGGTTGATCCCGCTGCGGATGATCTCCTGTATCTCTGTCTTGGAAGGATCAATGTACTCGCACAGGGCGAAGTCCTCCTCAGCCACCTCATATATGCCAAGATTCTCCATCATCTCGATGTCACCGGCCATGATTGCCTTGATCAGGTGCACCGGGTAGATATCCATGGGCAGAACATTCTCATAGTGACCGGTTACGACGAACGCTCTGTTGCCTCCGTGAAGGTTGGTGTCCATCTGGTACTCCCTGGCGGGAATCAGTTTGGAAAAGAAGGTCCTCCAGTAGCTGAACTTTTTAAGCCCGGGAGTGGCCCACCCGAAGAATTCATGATAATCACCCTCGGGGATCACTGTCACCATATTGTCATAGAATCCGAATGAGCCATCCGGCGATATCTTTTTGCCTGTCAGTACATTGCCGCTGATTACCCTGAGGCTGCCTTCACCGGTGTTGCCTCTGAGGATGCCGCTGACCGAGGCGCCGGGCCTGATACGGTGGTACTTGCGGTGCAGGGCGCCTGCACCGGCAAGGGCAATAATCTTTTCACGGTCATGAAACCCGGTGTCAAAGAGCCTGCCTATGGCCACCACATCCTGGATGTCAAGTGTCCAGACTACCTCTCCCTTGGAAACAGGAGCAATATGATGTATCTGCACCCCCACGTTGCCTGCCGGGTGAGGACCCGTGAAACGGTGAAACTCAGCATTCTTAAGGTTCTTAAGCTCTGCAACCCTGGAACCCTCTGCATCCTGTGAGATATGGATCTTCCCGTCAGTAAGGCGTGAGAGGGCGTTTATCCCTGCCTGCAGGTGACCGCCATGTGAATTTGCCATTGCAAAATCAAGATCCGGAGCCAGAGGGGCGGTGTCAAAGGCCGAAATGAAGATGTCCCTCGGAACAACACCCGGCTTTGCCACAATATGATACGGACGTTGCCTCAGCACGGGCCACAGCCCTGACTTCAGGAGCTTTTCCGTCACCTGTTCACGGGTAAGACTGAGGGGGTCAGCCTTACCGAAATCAATCCTTTCGGTTCCCTCCTGCTCAATGACA
>DAIDJT010000338.1 GCA_027451265.1 Bacteroidales bacterium
AATTGCCCGGCCGGAACTGATCAGAAGGTACTTCTATGAATACCTGTCAATGAACGGTCCGTTGAACACCTTCCAGACGGCTTCGGTGCTGAATGCGCTTGCCTTTTATCCTGAAACGGAGCGCAAAAACGATGACAGGGCAAGGATGATTATCAGCGGTGCGACGGAGATGGTTATTGATACATTCCCCTACAAGGTAACCCTGCCGCACGAAGACAGGAAAGTGACGATCCGTAACGATGGCGATATGCCTCTCTTCCTGAGCCTTGGAAGCAAGCTCTTTATTGCCGATCCGGAGGAAGACACCACCGATTTCAGGGTGACCACCGGTTGGTCAGTGCCGGGCAGTGAGGTGAGGCCTGGAATACCTGTGGCACCTGACACCGAACGGGTGAAGTCAGGAATACCTGTGGCACCTGACAGCGGACAGGTGAAGTCAGGAATACCTGTGGCACCTGACACCGAACGGGTGAAGTCAGGAATACCCGTTACGCTGACAGCTGAGGTTGAATTCTATAAAAGCGCCGAATATGTGGTGATTGAAATCCCGGTGCCTTCAGGGTTTGCATTTAATGACAAAAAGGGTTACTGGCCGGGCGAGGTACACCGTGAGTTTTACCGTGACCATGTGGCTGTTTTTATCCGCCACGCCACACCGGGCACGAGAACAATCGAAATCAGCCTTATGCCCCGTTTCACCGGCAGGTTCATAATGAATCCCGCAAAGGTCTCTCTGATGTATTTCCCGGTGATTTATTCAAATAATGAACTCAAAAAGATTACTATAAACTGAACATAACAATCTCAGAAGTCTCATCATAGGCAGGAGCTGACGCCACAGGCAAACCCGTGCACAAAGCCTGAGGCTGGAGCAGGAATGGATTCAGGTGTATCGCGGGCCTTTCTAAGGCTCCGGAGATACACTTTACCGTTTTCCCCCGAATTTATTACCAGAGAACCTGGTTGCTTTTTCCGAAGCTGATTTGCACTGGCAGAGATAAACATTGACTATTTTTCATCTGGTTCCACATGCAGTATGTGCAGTATCCTGTGAATAATGGGTGCAAAAAAGACAGCAGTTATACTTAAGAATGCCACCCCGCTGTACAGGGCATAGAATGAAGAGAACAGTTTGGCGGCACTCGTTTCCATATCCGTAACCGGACCCATTCCTGTCAGTATCATGCATGCCATGTAAAAGCTGTCAAGCCATGATATTTTTCCCAAAAGGTGATACCCAGCCGTGCCGATTAAAACCGATATGATAATAAGCATCAGGGCAAAGAAACCATAACGTGTCAGTCTGAGCAGAAATGCCGTAAAAGGAATGACATTCTGCCTGCGATGTTCAAGTTTCATTTTCTTCTCGTTTTCAATTGTTACTAATTTACTGAAAACATATACATTAGCAACAAATATCTTTATATATGGCCAGATCTGAATTTTACCATATCTCCGCCGGAGGCAGCCTTGCGAAGATAACCACCCTGGAAGGGGCTGCCAGTGCACTTAAGGATGACGGTTATGTCTGGTTCAACTACACAAAAGCCTCCCGCGAGGAACTGTCGGAACTTTCAGCACCGCTTGGCCTGCACCCCCTCTCGCTGGAAGACTGCACCGACGAGACGCAGGTCCCGAAAATGGATGAATTCCCGAATTATACCTTCATCGTCTTCAATGCATTGCGGTATGACCCGGATGAACTCGTCTCGGATGAGGTGGATTTCTTCATAGGGAGCAATTTCCTGGTAACGGTGAGTGGTTACGCGGAAAATTCCCGGTTCCCGATAGACGGCATAATGTCAGTCATTGAACGGAACATTCCTGCTGTCAGGCGGGGGCCGGCATGGCTTATGCACCTGATACTGGACCACATGGTTGACAGCATGGCTGACATGGTGGAACAGGCCGAAGTGGACATTGACCACGCCGAGGAGGAGATACTTGCCACACCATCTGACTTTGACCCTTCACGGCTCACATACCTCCGCCGCAACCTGCTGAGCCTTCGTAAAAGCCTATTCTATGAACGTGAGATACTGATAAAGATCAGCCGCAATGATTGCGAATTTGTGCCGGAGAAAGCAACAGTACACTACCGTGATATCTTCGATCATAGATGGATTTTCTGGAGACGACGGAAATCTATCTCGTC
>DAIDJT010000339.1 GCA_027451265.1 Bacteroidales bacterium
ATTTTGACAAGGTTGAAAGCTATCTTGGTTTCGGCGGTATCAGGATTGAGGATGATGTGCTTATCACTGCTACCGGTTCACGGCCTCTGGGAAAAACAGCCCCGAAAACCGTTGCAGAGATAGAAGAGGTCTGTCGCAAATAACCTGCAATTCCGGGCAGGCCATTGGCCAGCCGGATTACAGAAATATCGTGATAATGCAGAAGCGGCGCATCCGGTGATGCGCCGCTTCGATTTCAGAATGCTTTGTAGTATTCGCGGTTCAGCCGCGCTATGTTGAACAGTTTTATCTGTTTGGGACACTGGGCTTCGCAGGCACCGGTGTTGGAACAGCTTCCGAACCCCTGCCTGTCCATCTCCTCTATCATCGCCCTTACCCTCTCTTTTGCCTCGGGCCTGCCCTGTGGCAGTAGGGCAAACTGCGAGACCTTTGCAGAGACGAAAAGCATGGCAGAAGCATTCTTGCAGGCAGCCACGCATGCCCCGCATCCGATGCATATGGCGGAATCAAACGCCTCGTCACTGTTCTTCTTCCGCACCAGGATGCTGTTGGCCTCAGCTGCGGCACCTGCTGTCACGGAGATGAATCCGCCGGCCACCTGTATCCTGTCCATCGCGCTGCGGTCAACAATCAGGTCCTTGATTACAGGGAATGGTTTTGCCCTCCATGGTTCAATGGTGACAGTCTCACCGTCCCTGAAGTACCTCATCGAGAGGTGGCAGGTGGTCAGTCCGGGTACCGGGCCGTGGGGATAGCCGTTGATATACATTCCGCAGCTGCCGCAGATCCCTTCACGGCAGTCGTGATCAAATGCCACTGGCTCCTTACCCCCGGTAATAAGCCTGTTGTTAAGCAGGTCAAGCATCTCAAGGAATGACATGTCAGGGGAGACGCCGTCAAGTTCATATGATGCGAAGGCACCTTTGGCCTTTGCATTCTTCTGTCTCCATATCTTAAGTCTGAGCTTCATATCAGGAATGGTTTACAGTTTCTATTTATAGCTTCTCTCCTTCAGTTCCACAAACTCGAACTTCAGTGTTTCCTTGTTCAGAATGGGTTCGCTTTCTCCGTTGTACTCCCATGCCGCCACGTACGAGTATTCAGAATCAATTCGCTTTGCTTCGCCGTCAGGCGTCTGGCTCTCTTCACGGAAATGGGCCCCGCATGACTCCTTCCTGTTCAGCGCATCTGTAATCATCAGTTCTGCCAGCTCCAGGAAATCGGCCACCCTGCCGGCCTTTTCGAGCTGTTGGTTCAGGTCATCACCCTCGCCTGTAATAAGCAGGTCACTCCAGAACTCCTTGCGAAGTTCCCTGACCATATCCTTTGCCTTATTCAGACCTTCCTCATTACGGGTCATGCCGCAGTAATCCCACATGATCTTGCCCAGCCGCTTGTGGAAGCTTGCAGCTGTTTGTCTGCCCTTGATTGAGAGCAGCTTTTGCAGCCTGTCCCTGACGCTTTTCTCGGCTTCATCGAATTCATTCCCTGTTGTAGGAACTTTCGGTGTTCTTATCTCGCCCGACAGATAACTGGAAATAGTTACCGGGAGGATAAAATAGCCGTCTCCTGCAGCCTGCATCAGTGAGCTGGCGCCAAGCCTGTTGGCTCCGTGGTCAGAAAAATTTGATTCACCTATGGCGAACAGGCCGGGGATGGTTGTCATCAGCTCATAGTCCACCCACAGCCCGCCCATCGTATAATGCCCTGCCGGATAGATCTGCATCGGTACTTCGTAGGGATCCATGCCAGTGATGGCGGTATACATCTCGAAGAGGTTGCCATACTTGTTCCCGATGGCTTTTTTGCCTTGCTTGTTGATTGCATCGCGGAAATCGAGGTTGACGGCCAGACCAGTCTTCCCCACTCCGAAGCCGGCATCGCATCTCTCCTTGGCAGCCCTTGAGGCCACGTCACGTGGCACAAGATTTCCGAATGCCGGATAGCGACGCTCAAGGTAATAATCTCTTTCCTCCTCCGGTATCTCATTGGCAGGCCTGGTGTCACCCTTCTTTTTAGGTACCCAGATGCGGCCGTCATTGCGGAGCGCCCATAATACGAAGCTTTTTCGATTATGACAAGTAAAAATTACAGCCAAAGCATTCAAATGCATAATGTTTCATC
>DAIDJT010000340.1 GCA_027451265.1 Bacteroidales bacterium
TGTGGCCCTGATCGGACGAAACGGCACCGGCAAAAGTACCCTGCTGCGGACGCTGGTAGGCCTGCAGCCTCCCCTGGCAGGCGAGATTATTCTTGACGGGATGGCTTTGCACGAGACAGGTTCTTCACGGCTGCCCAGGATAGTAAGCTTCGTCTCCACCGAACCCGTGGCAGTACACAATATACGGGTACGTGATGTAGTGGCACTTGGCCGGTTCCCATATACAAACTGGATAGGAACACTTACTGATGCTGACAGGATGGCTGTCACAGGTGCCCTGGAGGCGACCGGCATGGCACAGCTTGAGGAGAGAAGCATTGACAGCATCTCCGACGGCGAGAGACAGCGGACCCTTATAGCCCGCGCACTTGCACAGGATACCGGGCTTCTGATTATGGATGAGCCCACTGCCTTCCTTGACCTGCCATCCAGGTACGGCATCGTCAGCCTCCTTCGCCGTCTTACAAGGGAACAGGGAAAATGTGTCATCTATTCGACCCATGACCTTGACACTGCGATCAATGAGGCAGACAGGATATGGCTCATGACAGGAGACTGTGTAAGCGAAGGTGCTCCGGAGGATCTTATTCTGAAAGGAAGCCTTGCGAGGGCCTTTGAGAGCCCGCTTCTGTCATTCAGTGTAAATGAGGGTACTTTCAGCTTTGTACGCGGAAGGCAAAAGACCATTGCCCTTGAGGGGAGAGGGAAGACAGCAAAGCTCACCGCGAGGGCGCTTGCCAGGTGTGGCTATACCACCGGGCCTGAGTCTCCTCTTGCTGTTAAAATATCCGAGAGCGGCCCGGCGGCAGAATGGATACTGACAGACGGAAGCAGTGAGAAGCGCTACCGGTCACTATATGACCTGGTGACGGACCTTCCTGATATTGATCAGTGAGCCTGGTATTTCCGGTATGCTTCAATAAATGACGGGATATCCTCAACCGACAGGCGCTTTGCTATTATCTTCTTGTTGCTGTCAAGGATATAAACCATCGGAGTTGATTCGACATTGTAAAGGAAATCAAAACTGCTCATTCGCTCGGGGTCCCATCCATTGATCCAGGTCAGCCCGTTGTCAACGATGTAGCGCTCCCATTTTTCCCGGTCATGGCCGGTACATACTGCGAAGACCTCGATTCCTGATGCCTTGTTCTTGTCATAATACTCCTTCAGCCTGGGTGTTGCCTCCTTGCAATGTCCGCAATCAGGCTCCCAGAAATAAAGGATTGTGAAGTCTGCCTTGACGTCATAAAGGGCGACATAATGACCTGCGAATGATCCCATGAGGAGTTCAGGAGCCTTCAGGCCTATCAGGTTCGGCCTCAGGCGCTCGATGCGCTTTCGCAGGTCTGTAATGTACTCTCCGGCAGCCCATGGCGCCTTGCCTGCAAGATAAACCCTGTCAGCCAGGTGCACAACAACGGCATCATGTCCCATGATTTCACTGGAAGCATACTTGTTCATCAGCCAGACTGCAACATACTGGAACATGTCATTGCTGACAGCGCTCTTCTCAAGCAGCCGGTCAGCCTCCTTAATAATCGAGTCAGGCATCTGCACAACCACCTGCCGGAAGAACTGGTCAAGCTTGCTGCCGAGAACAGGACTTCGTATAAGGCCCGGTTGGCTGAAGTTAATGTGATCAAAGAAATGATCCTTATAATAAAGGTAGGAGAGAAGGCGTGATACTGAATCCGCGTTATGAGTACCGGGGACGACTGCCGGTGAAGGTGTCTCCACAGGTATCACTGACCATGCAATTGCCCCGAGCAGCGTACCTTTGTTTGCATCAGCTGTTTCCTTCAGGTATTGCTTCATCTTCATTTCCTGGTCAGTCAGCTCTTTTCTGGCCGCAGCGGCCTCCTTGCTTCCGGGCTGGAGCCCGTTCAGCCTGCCGCTGATATTCATGGCTTCCTCCTGGAGGGTTTTCCATCTTCTCTGGTAAGCCACGAAACGGTTGTTTTCTTCTGACCCGCTGAAAGAAAGCGTTGCCACCGGGTCACTTTTACTGAAGCGGATATCAAAATACTGATCCTCATCAAGGAGGAATTCAAAAAAGTTGTTTTCCGGGAGGACGATCATGTAAACTCCGG
>DAIDJT010000341.1 GCA_027451265.1 Bacteroidales bacterium
GGTGCCATCGACTTCATACCCAAACCATTCACCCCTCAGGAACTGAAGGCATCAATAGAGCAGATCACCAAGCAGCAATACCTTCGCAGGATAACACACAAGCTGAAGGTTGAAGGCAGGAAGGTCAGGTTCCAGTTTCTTTCGGTGCTTTCGCACGAACTGAAGGCTCCGCTCAATGCCATTGAAGGTTACCTCAGAATGATGCAGGAGAGACAGATGGGCGACTCGCTCGATGAATATGCCTCGGCAATAGAGAGATCACTGCAGCGTATCGAAAGCATGAGGAACCTGATAATGGACCTGCTCGACTTCACAAAGGTAAGCTTCGAGAGGCAGATGGAGAAGATGCAGAACGTGAACCTGAAGGAACTGGTTTCAATGGCAGTGGGAACCGTCAGCCCCTATGCCATCCACAAGGATATCCAGTTTGTCACTGACGTGAAGGGATGTGAGACAATATGGGCAGACCCGAACGACTTCGAGATAATTCTCAACAACCTGGTGTCAAACGCCGTAAAATACAATAAGCCGGGGGGAACGGTAACCGTTACGGTTGACTGCACCGAAAATGAGTTCACGATTGCAGTAGCCGACACCGGCATCGGGATGAACAACGATGAACGCGACATGCTGTTTGAGGAATTCTCAAGGATCCGCAACGACAAGACTCGTAATATAAGCGGGAGCGGACTGGGGCTCTCGATAGTAAAGAAGGTGGTTGATCTTTACCACGGCGTGATAAACGTTGAGAGCGCGCCGGACAGGGGATCAGCCTTTACCGTGATAATACCCAGGTCACAGGTTTCCAATTTAAAGACAGGTATATGAAAACACTCCCCGGAAAGACAGTTGAACGTCTAAGCCAGTACAGGAGAGCGCTTGCCGCCACCCTTGCTGCCAACCGCAGTTATGTTTTTTCTCATGAGCTTGCAGCGATGCTTCACATTACCGCGGTACAGGTAAGGCGTGACCTCATGCTTATCGGTTACGGCAGCGTGATGCGGAAGGGTTATGACGTCAGAGAACTTATTAATACAATAGGATCGATTATTGATGCCCCCAACGGGCTGAACGTGGCAATCATAGGGATGGGTAACCTCGGAAGGGCCATTACCGGATACTTCAGGGGCAAGCGGACAAACATGAACGTGGTTGCTGCCTTTGACGTTGACCCCCAGAAAGTTGACAAGGTGGTGGCCGGTGTACGGTGCTACAACATCAGCCAGATGAGGAAGCTCAGGACAGACCTTGATATCATGGTTGCAGTGCTGGCCGTCCCGGCTGACCAGGCAGTATCCATGGCTTCCATGCTGGTCAGCAATGGCATTAAAGGCATCATGAACTTCACCACGGTACCGTTGAATGTACCCGACACTGTTTACCTCGAGGAGTTTGATATGATTACATCCATTGAAAAGGTGGCCTACTTCGTAAAGGAAAACCAGCAGCCGGCAGGGCAATGAGGATATTCAGGAGCTTTGAGGAGGCATCGGTGATCCAGGCACCTGTGGTGACTACAGGTACTTTTGACGGTGTGCACATCGGACACCGGACCATCATCAACAGACTTAAGAAACTGGCCACGGAACATGACGGTGAAAGTGTGCTTATCACCTTTCATCCACATCCCAGGGTGGTACTCTACCCCGAGACCGCAGGAAAAGGACTTAAGCTGATCTGCTCTCAGGAGGAAAAGATCGAGCTCCTGCGTAAAGCAGGACTTGACAACGTCATTATAATTGAATTTACGCGTGAATTTGCCCGGATAACCAGCGAAGAGTTTGTCCGTGACATTCTCTGCGGTGTCCTCGGTGCCAAAGTGATAGTTGTCGGACATAATCATCACTTCGGGTTCAACCAGCAGGGTGATTACCGTGCTCTGTGGGAATGGAGGGAGAGGTACGGCTTTGAGGCCGAGGAGATACCCATGCAGGAGGTGCAGAACGAAACAGTCAGCTCAACACGTATCAGACAGGCGCTGACAGAGGGATACATTCAGCGCGCCAATGCCTATCTTGACCATTTTTACCTGATCATTGGCCATGCATTAAAGAACGACCCCCTTTTCAGT
>DAIDJT010000342.1 GCA_027451265.1 Bacteroidales bacterium
CCACACCAGGGGGGCCTGATTTATCGGCGGTAGCAAGATGCATCTCCTCAGGGTAAAGATCCCTGTATGAGGGTCCTCCCCTGTAGTTGAAGACCGAAGCCTGTCCCATGAATTCCCTCACGGCACCGTAAACCATAGGTATGCCGGCCTTCAGGGTTGCGTCACACAGAACATAACGGGTTGAGTAGTTGTCGCAGCAGTCAACGGCAATATCATAACCGGCGAGGAGTGATGCACCATTCTCCGCTGTGAACCGCAAAGGAAATGCCGTCACCTCAACATGCGGATTCATCATCCTTAGCCTGGCGGCTGCTGTTTCCGCCTTGGGCTTTGTCACATCCTCCGAATTGTAAAGTATCTGTCTCTGCAGATTGCTCGTATTGATTTCATCGGAATCAACTATGCCAATCCTTCCCACTCCTGCGGCTGCGAGGTACATAAGTACCGGAGATCCAAGGCCTCCGGCACCGATTACCATCACGGATGCCTTTTTAAGTCGCTGCTGCCCGGTTTCGCCGATTTCGGAAATCATCAGCTGGCGCTGGTAGCGTATTTTTTCTTCATTTGTAATTGCGGTCATAGGCAATACGGTTTTCTTACAATCAGTCTGACCAGGTCTCAGTGCAGGCAAGCTGCCTGCGGATCAGCTTAATGAATTCCAGTGTGTTTCGTTCAACGGAAAGCTCAGGGAGATTATCAAAATCGAAAAACCCTGCATCCGTTGTTTCAATGCTGTCGCTCAGTTCACCGTCAATCAGGTCGCAGAGCATGACAAGCTTGTAGTAATGATAGGGAAGAGGCGGGAATTCATGCCTGTCAGTATCAGCAATTGCGAGCACCCGATTGAATCGTACATTTAGCCCGGTCTCTTCCAGTACTTCCTTTACAGCCACCTTTGAGGGGGAGTAGTTTATATCGGCAAAGCCACCGGGTATTGCATATTTTCCGTCAATCTTTTCCCTTGCCATCAGTATTTTACCTTCTTTTATAACGACACTCCTTATATCCACTTTGGGAGTCTGGAAACCGGTTTCATTGGTGAAAAGTCCACGAATTTTTTCAGGCTCGGTATCGCATACAGCAGAGGTAAGCTGAACACTCAGATCCCGAAGTTCTTTGTACCGCTCCCTGTCAAATACATTTTCGGTAAAGTGCAGGCCTGACTGGGCCAATGCCTGAATTCTGCGCGCTATCTTAAGTATGTCGTTTTCCAATTTCTGAAGCATTCAATATATGCGCTAACTTATGAAAAAAATGGCGAATTTGCATCGCAAATGTTAACCGGCGCAGGCGACAGGCATTCCTGAGTTGTTTCAGCATTATATTTGTGCATAATTGTTGTACCTTAACCTTGAAAATAATGAAAAACACATTCATAAGCCTGGCAATCGTTATGGTTGCCGGCACAACAGGACAAATGACATCGTGTAAAGATCAACCGGCAAAAACTCTCCCGGCTGACCCTGTGGAGATAGAACTGACTCTGAAACAGAAGGAGGTGGTAGCTTCTGCGAACAGGTTTGCTTTTGACCTGTTTAAGCCGGTTGTAGCCGGGGAGGCAACAGGTACAAACATCATGATCTCCCCATTCAGCGTCACAAGCGCACTTTCAATGACTCTGAACGGTGCCGCAGGAGAGACTTTCGACGCAGTCAGATCCGCACTCCGCTATGACGGCCAGGGCCTGGAGGAGATCAATGAGACCTATCGAAGGCTTGTGACGGAAATGGTTCCTGTTGATGAGCGTGTGGTGATGGAAATTGCCAATTCGGTATGGGTTGAGAACAACTTCAGGGTGAAGAAGGAATTTACAGATGCCCTGCAGGAATGGTACCTTGCAGAAGCGCGGAATTTCGATGTAACCGATGCACGCTCAGTGGATTTAATCAATGGCTGGATAGAGGAGAAGACCCATGACAAGATACAAAAAATGCTCTCCTCAATTGACCGCGACATGGTGATGCTGCTGATCAATGCGGTTTACTTTAACGGGAAGTGGAAGTTTCAGTTTGACAGTAAGAATACTGCTGACCGTCCGTTCTACATCACTCCCGGCAACCAGGTGAATGTG
>DAIDJT010000343.1 GCA_027451265.1 Bacteroidales bacterium
GGCTCAGGGAAACCCTCGAAAAACATAACCTGATCAACACGGGCAAACCGGATGAAGACCTGTTCTTCGTTTCCGACTTCACTGACTACTTTGAGAAAATTGCAAGGATGTTCTTTGAGAGCTCCATCAACCTGCGAAAGGCAGATATCTGGTCGTGAATCCCCCGGATGAACCTTCCGCAAGCATGCTGTACAGCACAGACTGCTGGCGTATTCCATTCTGTTAGTGTAATTTGGGCGGTCATACAAACATGACCAAAATCATGCAGTTATATCAGGTTTATAGTGAACTTAGCTTCATCATTTAAGGTTACTCTTTAATACAGGTTTTTACTTAAAATCAAATACGTTTCAATCATCATGGGAAAAAGATCAAAGGTCATTGAGAAGGATGCGGTGGTGATCAGGTTCTCAGGCGACTCAGGAGACGGGATGCAGCTTACAGGCACCCTCTTCTCCAATACGTCGGCACTGTTCGGACATGACATCTCCACCTTTCCTGACTATCCTGCAGAGATAAGGGCTCCGCAGGGTACCGTCGGAGGCGTATCCGGCTTCCAGGTACACATCGGACACAAACTGATTAACACACCGGGTGATTTCACCGACATTCTCGTCGCAATGAATCCCGCTGCTGTGCGTGCAAACGCCAGGTGGCTAAGGAAGGGGTCAACAATTATTTATGACTCAGATAACTTCACTGAAAAATCCATACAAAGGGCCGGCTATAATGCTGATCCCTTTGCGGAAGACAAGCTTGACTCGATGAACCTCATTGCAGCGCCCATCACCACCCTGGTGAAGGAGGCCCTCAAGGACATGGAAATCGATCCCAAAACTGTACTCAAGACAAAGAATATGTTTGCTCTTGGTATGGTTTACTGGCTCTTTGACAGCAAGCTCAAATACACCGAGGACTTCATTGAGGAAAAATTCGGCAAGAAGCCGCTCGTTGCCGAGGCCAACAGCAAGGTGCTGAGGGCAGGCTATTATTACGGTGAGACCATCGAGGCGCTGACACCCTCTTACAGGGTAGGACCGGCACCCATTTCCAAAGGTACCTATCGCAACATCAACGGCAACCAGGCCACCTCATGGGGTGTGCTTGCTGCTGCTGAGAAAGCCGGGCTGAAGCTCTTCATCGGCTCCTATCCGATCACTCCTGCAACCGGTATCCTCGAGGAGCTGGCGCTGCGAAAGGATATGGGCGTCAAGAGTCTCCAGGCCGAGGATGAGATAGCTGGCATTTGCACCTCCATCGGCGCTGCCTTTGCAGGACGCCTGGCTGTCACCTCAACATCCGGCCCCGGGCTTGCACTTAAGTCGGAAGGCCTTAACCTGGCTGTGATGACCGAACTGCCTCTGCTGGTGATTGACGTACAGCGTGGCGGACCCTCCACGGGGCTGCCTACCAAGACAGAACAGTCTGATCTCTGGCAGGCCCTCTACGGCCGCAACGGCGAGAGCCCCATACCGGTAATAGCAGCCGGCACACCTTCAGACTGCTTTACATACGCGTTCCAGGCAGCAAAAATCGCCATTGAGCATATGACACCGGTGTTGCTCCTCACTGACAGCTACCTGGCAAACGGATCCGAACCATGGAAAATACCTTCAGTGAAGGACATGCCATCAATAAAAGTTCCCTACGCGGTCAAGACAGACAAGGAGTTCCTCGCTTATGAGAGAGACCCTGAGACACTGGCTCGCAAATGGGCCATCCCCGGCACACCAGGGCTTGAACATCGCGTTGGCGGACTCGAAAAAACAATCAAGGGCAGTGTCTCCTACACACCGGAAAACCATGAATACATGGTGAAGACCCGCGAGGATAAGGTGGAACGGATAGTAAACGAAGTGCCTGACCTCAAGGTCTATGGCAAAAAATCCGGTGACCTGCTCGTGATAGGATGGGGCAGCAGCTACGGACAGATCACCACCGCCGTTGCTGAACTGCAGCAGGAAGGATACGCAGTCTCCGCCGCCGTATTCAACTACATAAGGCCCCTGCCGAAAAATACGGCAAAGGTTTTTGCAGGGTTTGACAAGCGTGTGGTTTGCGAACT
>DAIDJT010000344.1 GCA_027451265.1 Bacteroidales bacterium
TATGCCGCACGTCATATAGCAAAGAACATGGTGGCAGCCGGCGTTGCACGCGAAATGCTTGTACAGGTTTCATACGCCATCGGCGTGGCCGAACCTGTGGGTATCTTCGTGAACACCTTCGGAACCTCGAAGGTAAAGCAAAGCGACGGTGAGATCGCAAAGATTATCGGTAAGATGTTTGATCTTCGCCCTGCAATGATTGAGAAGGAGTACGGCCTTCGCAAACCCATCTACAGTGAGACGGCAGCTTACGGGCACATGGGCCGCGATCCCCGCACCGTGGAGAAAACGTTTAAGTCATTCAATGGCAAGCCTGACAAGAAAATTGCTGTTCAGCTATTCAGGTGGGAGGAACTCAATAAGGTAAATGCAATAAAGAAGGCTTTCGGACTGTAGATAAATTACCCGGCCGCCAGTGCCGGGTGCGTCGTCAGGCTGACGGTTCGCAGCCGGGAGATCACTCCCGGCTTCAGTTCCTGAGCCTAGAATGAGGCTTTGACTATACGTGCAATGTTATCCGATCTGCCGAGGGTATAGTAATGTATCCCCGGCACTTCGTTTTTAAGAAGGTCACGGCTCTGCACAGCGGACCATTCTATTCCCACCTCCCTGGCCTCATCATCACTGCGGCATTTTGAAAGCTCATGAACCAGCTCCTCGGGCATGTCAATATGGAAGGTCTGGGGCAGCAGGTTCACATCGCTCATTGCGGAGACCGGCTTGATGCCGGGAATCAGCGGTACTGTCACACCCATTGCGCGAAGGGCATCCCGGAAAGCATAGAACCTGGCGTTGTCAAAGAACATCTGGGTTACTATGTAGCTTGCCCCGGAGTCAACCTTGCGCCTGAGGTTGGCCATGTCACTGGTCATATTGGGAGCCTCAAAATGCTTCTCGGGGTACCCGGCCACGCCTATGCAGAAGGAGGTTGCAGCGCTGTTCTTCAGCTCAGGATCGAGGTAATGACCCCGGTTCATGTCTGCAATCTGCTGCACCAGCTCATTGGTGTTGCGGTGGCCGCCCTGGTTGGGAATAAATACGCGGCTCCCTCGTGGCGGGTCGCCACGCAACGCAAGCACATCATTGATACCCAGAAAATTCATCTCTATCAGGGCGTTCTCCGTCTCCTCCTTCGTGAACCCGCCGCAAAGGATATGAGGCACAACATTCACATTGTACTTGTACTTCACCGCCGCAGCCAGGGCAATGGTGCCCGGACGTTTTCTGGTGACACGCCTCTCCAGCAGTCCGTCAGGCCTCTCCGTCAGCACCTCCTCATTACGGTGCGAGGTAAAATTGATATATGCCGGAGAGTACTCAAGCAAACCCTCTATTGTGTGATATATACGCTCGATGCTGTGCCCCTTCAGCGGTGGCAGCAGCTCAAAGGTGAAGAGCGGCTTCTTCGAGTTCCTTATAAGGTCAATTACTGTTGTCTTCTCCATTCTGCAAATCTAAAGATTCGGGGCCAGCCATTTTGCGGCTTCCTCTACGGTTATTCCGCACCTGGCAGCATAGTCCTCAAGCTGATCGCGGCCAATTGTTCCGATGTTAAAATATGATGAACCCGGCGATGCAAAGATATAACCGCAAACAGATGACACCGGCACCATTACATAACTTTCAGTAAGTGAAACTCCTATGGTTTCAGTAGCCTTCAGCAGTTCAAAGATCTCCCTCTTTCCGGTGTGGTCAGGGCAGGCAGGGTATCCCGGCGCCGGCCTGATACCCTGGTATTTCACCTTGAACATTTCCGCCATGGTAAGCTGCTCATCCGCAGCATAGCCCCAGTGATCAACTCTTATCCCGCGATGGAGCCATTCGGCTGCCGCCTCGGCGAAGCGGTCGGCCAGTATCCTGACCATTATGGTATTGTAATCATCTCCCGCTATGTCTGCGGGAAGCGGATCGACGGTCTTTACTGACACCACGAAGAGGCCGGCATGGTCATCTTTTTCTGCCACGAAGTCTGCCAGGCAGAGATTGTGGTGCCCCGCTTCCTTTTCCTCCTGGTTACGCAGGAAACGAAGCCATGTCTCGCTA
>DAIDJT010000345.1 GCA_027451265.1 Bacteroidales bacterium
ATCGGAATTCGCAAATCGGAATTTGCAAATCGCAATTCGCACTTCGCAAATCGCACTTCGCAAATCGCAAATCGCAATTCGCAAATCCCAATTTGCACTTCGCCAATTTCAACCCGCAATATCACCCCGTCCGGCAATCGGCTGCATATTGACTATTATCATTAGATTTTGGATATTTATACACGAATTTTGTAAGTGACACTGAAAACATCTTAAAAGATAATTATGGATATCAGCGAAATCAGGGCGAAGCACAAGCTTCTCAAAAGATGGAACTACAACTGGACGGCCCTGGACAAGGGCTACACCGACAAGACTCTGTATGTCAACGTTGGTACGCCGGAGATAACTGAAAAACCTGTGCCTCCTGTGATGAAAGAGAAATTCATCGGTGGCAAGGGCTACGGCCTCAGGCTGCTCTGGAATGCCACCAGGCCCGATACCAAATGGGATGATCCCGAGAATGAGATAGTGATCTCCTCCGGCCCTGTCGGCGGAATCACACAGTACTCCGGCACCGGGAAGTCGCTGGTAGTAACAATCTCACCCCAGACTGACTCGGTGATGGACAGCAACGTGGGCGGTTTCTTCGGACCCTTCCTCAAGTTCTCAGGCTTTGACGCCATTGAACTGCAGGGAAAGGCAGCCAATGATGTCATCATCTACATAAACGGTGTTGAGCACTATGTGGAAATCTTTGAAGCTCCCGCCGAGGCACTCGACACCCACGTACTGGCTGAGCAGCTGACCGACATGTTCGCCAAGGATGAGTCTGACAGGAAGAATATCGGCATTGTCTCCACCGGTTCAGCAGCTGACCACTCGCTCATCGGGATGCTCAACTTCACCTTCTATGACAACAAGCGCAAGAAGATCAGGCTGAAACAGGCAGGTCGCGGCGGTATAGGCACCGTTTTCCGCAACAAGAAGATCAAGGCCATCGTCTGCAAGATTCCGGGGGTTAAAGGTAACCTCAACAATGTTGTTGACCTCGAGGCAATCCAGGAGCGCGGACGCCGTTTCAACCGTGAGATGCGCGAACTGGATGACAAGCAGTGTAAAATGCGTCAGATTGGCACGGCTCACCTTATGGAGATAATGGATGACCATGATCTCCTGCCTACTCATAATTACAAGTTCGGATCACACAAAGACTCACCCAGGATTGATTCCAGCGTTTGGAAATCGTTTTTCACCCAGAACATTCCGGACGGATGCTGGATCGGTTGCAACATGGCATGTGCCAAGGCAATTGACGACTATGAAATAACCACCGGACCCTATGCCGGTCAGAAGGTGATAGTTGATGGTCCGGAATATGAGACAGCTGCCGGCCTCGGCTCCAATGGCGGGTTCTTTGATCCTCGCTATATAATTGAGACAAACTTCTATTGCGATACATACGGCATATGTACAATCACCTGGGGCACCAGCCTGGCGTTCATGCAGGAGTGCTATGAGAACGGCATCCTGAACAAGGAACGCACCGGGGGTCTCGAGCTTAAATTCGGGAACATACCTGATGCACTGGAGCTGCTGCACAGGGTGTCACGCGGCGAGGGCTTCGGCCTGATAGCGGGACAGGGCATACGCCGGATGAAAAAGATTTTTGCCGAAAAGGGATGGGGTGACCCGCAGTTCATGCAGGATATTGGTATGGAGAACAAGGGCCTCGAGTACTCACAGTACATGTCGAAGGAATCGCTTGCCCAGCAGGGCGGGTATGCCCTCACAAACAAGGGACCGCAGCATGACGAAGCCTGGCTCATCTTCATGGATATGGTCAACAACCAGATCCCGACATTCGAGAACAAGGCCGAAGCGCTTCACTACTTCCCGATGTTCCGTACATGGTTTGGTCTGGTGGGCCTTTGCAAACTGCCATGGAACGATGTGGAACCGGAGACAAATGCCCAGACGGATGAACCGGCAAAGGTGCCCGAGCACGTAGACAACTACGTCACTATCTATAAGGCGGTGACCGGGAGGGAGTTTGACAAGCACAG
>DAIDJT010000346.1 GCA_027451265.1 Bacteroidales bacterium
TACCAGTCAAGCCAGATGACCTGCAAAGCCCTCTACCTGATAACGCTGAATTCCACCCTCCTGTTCAGCCGGCGGTCAAGCCAATTGGCGTTAGGGGCAACAGGACGGGTGCTGCCGTAACCGCGGGGAGTCAGCCGGCTCGCAGCAACACCCCGGTTGATCAGATAGTTGACAATTACCTGCGCCCGCGTCTGTGACAAGGTCTGCAACGCTGACGGCACCCCCTGGTTATCAGTATGCACACCTATCTCAAGCTTCAGCGAGGGATACTTGTTCATCAGCATCACCACCTGGTCAAGCATCAGATAGGCATTCGTAACCAGCCTGTTGCGGACATCAAAATAGGTGTCGGTCATCACACCGTAATTTCTCTTCAAAACATTCAACTCTCGCTCGGCAGGATCAGTCAGCACATATAGCCGAACAGTGGCACTCCTGAATCCCAATGCCAGCATCTCCGAATAGGCCGGATATGCCGCCATAAGACTCATCTGCTGATCAATCACATAACTGTAGGTCTCTGTCTCAGGGTAATGGACCTCACGCACCGAATACTTCACCGGCACACCCCTGAATATCGGATTCGTAAGCTCCATCTTCGTCTTCGACGAGAGAACCTCAACCTGGAAGACTGCCTCCTTCATGGACTCAGCTTCAGCAGAATACTGACCCCTGATCAGTACATTCCTATACTGCCTAAGGTCAACAGGCTCTGGAACAGCAGAAGGTCGTGCAGCAATCCATGAATCCCTCTCGGTCTGGCTGCCAAATACCCTGATCTTACGCATAACGGCACGTTTGAGAACATCACCGGATGCCTGAGACCGTAATGTCAGTCCCAGCCTCACATCATACTCACCGCTCCGCGCATATGTGTGGGAGGGCCCTGCCCCGGTCTTCTGCGTGCCGTCGCCAAAATCCCAGAAGAAGCCTGTCACGGTATATCCCGGACAGTATGACTTCATCGCGTCAAAATCAACAGCCTCCCCGGCAAGGGCATACTCCGGAGCAGTTATATAAGGCTGGTCAAAATCAACAATCTCAATGTCATAAGTCTGCTTGCGAAAATATGGCTTTCCGGTAGCCCGGTCAATAATATCCAGTACTATAGAATACTTCCCGGGTCCCGGGAAACAATGACCCACCCTGGTGCCCGTCCTCGTGGTATTATCACCAAAGTTCCACAGATACTGCATGCTGAGGGTATCAACCTGGATCTTACCCGTATCGGATACAGAAAAACAGTACAGGTTTTCTTTCTGCGGTTTCGCGAACCAGACCTGTGGCATCTCCGATGTAAAGTGGTAAATATCAACAGACTTATCCCTGTTGGAGGAGAAGTACCCATCCCTGACATCTGCCGTCGTCACGAAACCGAAGTCGTCAAACTCCGAATTCACAGGTGCGGCAAGCCTGACAGGTGTGTGCCAGTTGTTACCATTCTGTTTAGTGACATATATATCCTTCCCGCCGAGTCCGCCACGTCCATCTGAGGAGAAGAAGAGCTCCCCGGTTTCGCTGATGAAGGGATATGTCTCGTTTCCTTCAGTATTGACTTCCGGCCCCAGGTTAACAGGATCCTCCCAGTAACCGTTCTTCCAGTTGCTGTAATAAATATCCAGTCCGCCCACCCCGTCAGGCTTGTCCGAGGCAAAATAGAGCCTTCTGCCGTCATGTGACAGGCAGGGCATTGTTATGTTGAACCATTCGGTGTTGAACCTTATCTCACGGACACGACCCCAGCCTTTCTCCTCTGAAACCGCATAAAACAGCCCCAACTTGTTCCGGTAAGTTGAGAGGAGCTTTAAATTCCCTTCAACAACCAGGTTGCGTGAGTAATATATTGTATCGCCGGCGCGGTTAAATGTGACAGGCCCGTCGTTCAGCTTGCTCTTAAGGTGGATTTACGGTGGATGAGTACGCAATTGCGGACTTTCAGCCGGGCGACGTTCGTGTACTCAGCGCA
>DAIDJT010000347.1 GCA_027451265.1 Bacteroidales bacterium
TTCAAGGTTTTCGCAAGAGGCAGCGCCGCTGGACCGGAAGACCGCATCAATGTTCTTTCTGGCTTCCGTAAAACGGGCATCTCCGGGCTTGCGTGACAGTTGGTTGTCTACCACCTTCATTGACTGTGAATATGCAGATATCACTTCAGGTGCTTCAATGAGCTTGAGTGAATAACATTTTGCCGTGATGGCCATGTACAGGCTTGAGTAGGTATGATCAAAGCTCTGTGGAGAGCTCTCCATGACACCCCTGATAAGATCATATGACTTCCTGGCATAACCGGCGTCATTGCCTCCAAACTCATAGAGGGCAAAGGACTTGCGCAGGTTGTTCATCGGCTCCTCGTTGAAATACCTGGTACGCTGGTCAAGAATCATCAATACAGTGTCAATGTAGGCCTTGTTCCCGGTCTTCCTGAAGAATTCCTTGAACATGGTTTCACCCTTGATATAGGTGTTCTTCGATGATCCGGGACACTCATTGAAAACCGGTCTCCAGAACTGAACAGCCATGTTGTAATCCTTGTTCTCATAATAGGTTGAATAGAGGGATGTGTTGCGAAGACACCTTGTGCTGTCTTCTCCTCTACCGAACGGTGTGCCCGTTTCAACACCCTTCTGGGCCTGCAGGGCCAATGAAAATACTGACAGAAGCAATCCGGTCAAAATCGTGCTGGTTGTTCTTTTCATTTCTTTCTTATTCATTTTTTAATCATACTGCCTTTTAATGAACCAGTAATCATAAAGATTCAGGCTGGCTCCGACCGATATCCTTGTCTCTCTCGGTATATTTCCGCTGCCGGTGCCTCTGGTTGACAGGTCCACCGACAGTGAGATACGCGATCTCGATCTTTTCATTGGTATGCCTGTTCCAAAAGTTATGCCGTATTCTTTCAATTCATCCCCGCCGAACAGGGTATAACTCTCACCATAACGGCATCCAATGCGGTATTCCACACGGTCAAAAAAACTGTAGTTTGAATATTTTTCCGGTATGTATTCTGCCCCGGCATGGAGCGAAAGTGCATCTGTATAGGTCCCGTATGTTCCCGGGAGTGACGCTTTTGTCCAGCGTGTATAGACTATGTCAGCACCTGCAGTCAGCTTGTCAATCTTGCCAAGCGCGAAGCCGGCCCTGAGTGACTGCGGCATCCTGCTGGTGGTGGAGAGTGTATTCAGTGACAGTGTGTCAATTGAATAGATGGAATTGGATGTGTTTGAATATCTGAAGATTGCGTCTTCATTTTCAGTTTTAAGGTCAAAGGCAGGCGTGTAAGTCAGGCCGGCATTGATGAACCTGCCGCCCTCCAGATTGAGCATAAACTGCACCGAAGCATCGTAACCGATACCTCTCATGGCTGACACACCCTGCTTCCTGGTATTGAAATAATTATTGTCACCGGTGAAGATAAAGTCATTGACTCTTGTTTCTTCACCGAACATATAAAAGATGTTAGCTCCCACTGAAACAAAGGGGAGGAGACGGACGCCCGTGCCCAGGAGGGCCCTCTGGAAACCGCCTGAGCCGTTATGATGTTCGTAAAGAGAGCCGGTTACTCCTGAGCCCTCTGAACTGTACCCGATATCATATGCGCCGTTGGCATATGGCATGATTGCGGTGGCAATACCCCAGCCCTTCATTACAGGGAAACCTATCATCAGGTGAGAGAAGGTCATGTCCTGCGAGTGATAGCTTAACCCGCCCCCTTTAAGCCCGGCCACGGCATAGTCAATGCCGAAGTCGAACAGGAAGGAGGTTGTGTCAATGCTGCTGTATGAAGCTGGGGTAAGCAGGTTCAGGGCAACGTTGTCCCTGATACCGCTGCTTATGCCTCCCATGGCGAGTGTCCTGAAGGCACCCTGCTGCTCGAGGTTGCCAATGCCGTACCTTGCAAAAGGTGTGTTGACTATTTT
>DAIDJT010000348.1 GCA_027451265.1 Bacteroidales bacterium
TATCACGTTTATTACCTTGGAGGACAATCAAATATGGACGGGTATGGATTTGTTGCAGAGCTTCCGGCAGGCCTTACAGGGGAGATTCCGGGTACCATGATTTACCATGGCAACACCTCCGGTGACAATGAGCCTGTTGATGGCCGGGGCATATGGAGCAAACTTTGCCCGGGACACGGTGTGGGCTTCAGCAGTGACGGAACTGCCAACTCATATTCAGACAGGTTCGGGGTGGAACTCTCCTTTGCAGAAAAGATAAAGGAACTGTTCCCTGATGAAAAGATTGCAATCATTAAATACTCCAGGGGCGGGACATCCATTGATACAGCCGCTGCCGGAGGCGCTGGTGCCTGGCTGCCATCATACACAGGTGGCAACGGCATAAACCAGTATGATCACTTTCTTGCCACTGTAAAAGGAGCACTTTCTTCCGGTGATATAGACGGTGACGGAAAGAAGGATATACTGATACCATCCGGGATTCTCTGGATGCAGGGTGAAAGTGACGCAAACAATGAATATGCAACATCAGTCTACAAGGAGAACCTGGCTGTGCTGATTGACAGCATCCGCAATGTCTTTACGGCACCTGATATGCCAGTTGCCATCGGCAGGATATCCGATTCGCACAATGAAGCCGACAGCCTTGTATGGACGTGGGGTGATGCCGTCAGGGATGAGCAGGCAAAGTATGTGGCTGAAGATGGGAACGCAGCACTGGTAACCTCAACTGACAACTACGGTTACAGCGACAAATGGCATTATAACAGTGAAGGTTATGTAGACCTTGGCAGAAAGTTTGCCGAAGCGATAGCAGCTCTCAGGAACCGCTGATCTTATCTTTCTTCCTTTTTATAAACCTCTTCTCCTCTCCCTTGAGGAGCCGTTTGATGTTTT
This sequence comes from Bacteroidales bacterium, assembly GCA_027451265.1. Lineage (GTDB taxonomy): Bacteria > Bacteroidota > Bacteroidia > Bacteroidales > VadinHA17 > SR-FBR-E99. Next base: position 898 of record DAIDJT010000348.1, read on the forward strand.
TGGCGTGGGTGATAATCACTGCCAGTGCCACCACAATTGAAAATATTATCAGCAGCTTTGACGGTGTCCGGAACAGAGTCAACAGCAGTATTGGAAACATCGCCACAGCAATCATTGATCCCAGTGATACATAACCGCTTATGAACAGCACCAGCAGGAATATTCCTGCACATGTCAGTGTCAGGAGTGGATGAAGGGCAAGCAGTACGCCAAAAGTGGTAGCAACACCCTTTCCCCCGCGGAACCCGGCGAAGACCGGGAATACATGTCCAAGAATGGCTGCCAGTCCGCATACTATCTGAAGCACCATCATCTGCTCGCTACCTTCCGGTGCTGCAGCCAGGAACTGCGGCAGCATTGCTGCCAGCCATCCCTTGAAAAGGTCAAAGATGAGCACGGGTATACCGGTTTTCCAGCCCAGCACCCTCACTGTGTTCGTGGCTCCGGCATTACCGCTGCCATGTTCCCTGACATCAATGCCGTGAAACAGCTTTCCCGCCCAGACTGCACTGGGAATTGAACCTGCCAGGTAAGCCAGCACGACTGCAACAATAGATAATGATATGACCATTAGCGATCAGTTACGGCTTAGGACCCGAAGATACGAGTTTTGCCGTTTCGCTGTTCGAGGTGAACTTGCTGAAGTTTTTCACGAATTTTTCGCCGAGCTCCCTTGCTGCCTTCAGCCATGCCTCATAATCAGGCCATTTTTTGCCGGGGTCAAGCAAGTCCGAAGGCACTCCGGGAACAGATGCGGGGATGCTCAGGTTAAATACCGGGATGGTTGTGTATGGTACGTCGTAAATGGTTTTATTAAGAATAGCGTCAATAATCCTGCGGGTTGAGGGGAGATCGATACGCTTGCCTGTACCGCAGGGTCCGCCCATCCATCCCGTGTTGACCAGCCATGCATCAGCGTCATGCGCTTTCATTTTGCGGGTAAGTTCGCGTGC
>DAIDJT010000349.1 GCA_027451265.1 Bacteroidales bacterium
CGAAAACTTGCCGTCAGGTGATGTTTGTCCCACCTGGAGGCCCAGTTCCTTCTTAAATTCATCAAGAACCTTCTCCGCGCCTCTCACGTAGCAGGCGGTACCCATGCATATGCTTATCGGGTGTTTGCCCTTGGGAGTCATGGTGAAGAATGAATAGAATGTCACCACGCCGTAAACCTGTGCGGTGGAGATATTCAGCCTTGAGGCAATAACCTCCTGCACTTCAGCCGGCAGGTACCCGAAATGTTCCTGTGTCTTGTGAAGGACGTTAATCAGTTCCAGCGGTTCATTGTTGAAAGAATCGCAGATCCCGATGATCTTGTCAACGTCTTCCTGTCTCAGTTCTATCTTTATACTTGACATCTCTTTGATTTTTAATGTTAATTACCGCGGTATCACTGTTTGACGATGATCTTCGCCTTCTTGTCAAAATAGTGTGTATGCAGCAGGTGGTGAGCCTTTTCGCTGTTGGGTTCGCCAAGGAACTCATTGTAGAGCTGGGTTATGTACGGGTTTTCATGTGAAAGCCTGATGGGCTTGTTCCTGTCTTCCTCGTAGATAGCTGCGGCCCTTGCCTTGAGTATTGACGAGTCACCATGATGCAGAGGCTGACCTCCACCGCCGATACAACCGCCCGGGCAGGCCATTACCTCGATGGCATGGAATTTTGATCTGCCTGCCTTCACCTCGTCAAGAAGCTTGCGGGCATTGCCCAGACCGTGTGCGATACCGATATTGAGCGGGAAGCCGTCAAAATCAATGGTTGCCTGGCGCACGCCTTCCATTCCTCTCAGTTCTGTGAAATCAAGACGTTCGAGTTTCTTGCCGGTATAAAGTACGTAGGCTGTACGGACTGCGGCTTCAATAACACCGCCGGTGTTCCCGAAGATGACGGCTGCACCGGTTGATTCGCCCAGCGGCCTGTCAAAGTCACTGTCAGGCAGGTTGACGAAGTCGATGTTTGCCTGGCGGATGAAGTTTGCAAGCTCACGTGTGGAAATGGAGTAGTCAACATCCGGGTTGCCGTCAACGGAAAACTCCGGTCTCTGGCTCTCATATTTCTTGGCGAGGCATGGCATGATTGAAACTACCACCATATCCTTACGGTTGGTATTGATCTTATCAGCGAAGTATGACTTGGCTATGGCGCCGAACATCTGCTGCGGTGACTTGGCCGTTGAAGGCACATCCTTCAGGTCAGGATAGTTGTGTTCAAAGAAGTTGACCCATCCCGGGCAGCATGATGTAAGAATCGGAATATTTGCGTTTTTGTCACCGTTCAGGAATTTCTTCAACCTGTTGAGGAATTCTGTCCCCTCTTCCATGATGGTGAGGTCAGCAGCAAAGTCAGTGTCAAAAACGTAATCGAATCCAAGTTCCTTCAGTGCTGACACCAGTTTGCCGGTGACGAGCGTTCCCGGCTTCATGCCGAATTCTTCGCCCAGGGCGGCGCGTACTGCAGGAGCAGTCTGGACCACCACCGTCTTGGTGGGGTCAACAATGGCGCGGAGTACATCACGTGTGTGGTCTACTTCGGTAAGTGCTCCTGTGGGACATACTGCAACGCACTGGCCGCAATAGGTACAGGGTGAGTACTCCAGGTTCTGTTCGTAAGCCGGGCCCACGGCAGCCATGAATCCCCTGTTGAAGGCTCCTATAGCGCCGACGGTCTGGACGTCATTGCACATCATCTCGCAACGGCGGCACATGATGCATTTGTCAAGTTCACGGATGATTGAAGGAGAAGTGTCTTTCCTGTATGTTGACATGGCAGCTATTTCCTGTCCAGGGATCTCCCTGATGCCCAGTCTGTGAG
>DAIDJT010000350.1 GCA_027451265.1 Bacteroidales bacterium
AGGTATCTCAGGGATTCCATCGGCTCAACGGAAATGATCAGGTTTGCTCTTCCATGCGGGATAAGATCTGAAAGCACAGGTCTATCCGAAAGTCTGAAATGGGAGTAAACATCCCCTCCCCTCTGACTCATCCCATGAACTTCAGACTGCTTGAAAAACAGATCATTCTCAAGAGCAGCCAGACCTATTGCAGCGGCTATTGAGAGGATTCCCTGTCCTCCCACTCCTGCAAGTATAATATCACATTTCATATCAATTCCCTGATTTGTTTTTCTCAGCTGCTTCGGCCTTTTTGCTGCGTGAGGCAGTCTGTATGCACTCGCGCCTGGCCAGTATCACCGACAGACCCCTGTGATTAAGTTCAGTGCGTATCACAGCCTTGTTTTCCTCATGGTTCTTTTTCAGAGGCACTATCACTTTCAGATGATCACGATCAACCCCCAGTCCAAGGCAGATGCTCTCCAGCCTGTCGACAGCCTGGGACTTCTGCCCTCCGGTCATCCCGGTGGTGGAGTTGTCAGAGATTACCAGGGTGATTGGTGAGTCTTTTATGACTGCGTCAAGAAGTCCTGTCATGCCCGAGTGGGTGAAGGTGGAATCACCGATGACTGCCACGGCAGGAAAGAGTCCGGCATCAGTTGCACCAATTGCCATGGTCACCGAGGCACCCATGTCAACGCATGAGTTGACCATATTATAAGGCGGAAGTGCACCCAGGGTGTAACAGCCTATATCGGAAAAGACCCTGCCCGGACCAGCTTCGGCCATCACCTCGGAAAGTGCAGAATAGAGGTCTGCGTGACCGCATCCCTTGCAGAATGACGGCGGGCGCTGACGTACCACTGCCGGCACCTCCTTTCCCTGTCCGGCCTTCAGCCCGAGAGCTTTCGCGACTATTGCCGGGTTAAGTTCACCGTCACGGGGCACGGTGCCGTCCATCCTTCCCAATACTTTCACATCACGGTCAAGGAGACCCCGGAGATGCTCCTCAATGATGGGATAGCCCTCCTCCAGTACAAGAACCCTGTCACACCTCTCAGCAAGTGAAGCAACTTTTTCCCTGTTGAGGGGGTAAGCAGCTACCGAAAGGATATGATAATCACCGGCATTCCCGGATATGTTCTCCATAAGGTAATTATATGCTATGCCGCATGTGATTACTCCCGTCCCCCTGGCTTTGCCGGCGCTGAGCCTGTTGAGGTCATCAAGCACCGGCTCACTGCGCAGTTTCTCATAAACGGAGGTCAGCGCCCGGTACTGTTTCCTGGCTATCGCAGGAAGAAGCACAAACTGTCTCGGATTGGAAGGGAGTGTGACCATGTTCTGCGGAATCTTCTTTCTCATTGCAACCGCTGACCTCGAATGTGCCAGCCTGGTGGTTATCCTGAAGAGCACGGGAAGCCTGTATTGCTCTGAAATTGCAAACGCATCAAAGATCATGTCATAGGCCTCCTGCTGGTTACGCGGTTCCAATACCGGAACAAGTGCAAACTTGCCGTAAAACCGCGAGTCCTGCTCATTCTGTGATGAATGCATCGACGGATCATCGGCTGCCACCACCACCAGACCGCCGTTGACACCGGTCACCGCGGAGTTAATGAAAGCATCTGCTGCCACATTGAGCCCCACATGCTTCATTGCAACCATGGCCCTCCTGCCGGCATATGACATACCCAGGGCAGCCTCCATGGCAGTCTTCTCATTTGACGACCACTCACGGTTCACACCATCAGCCGCAGCCTGCGACGAAGCCTGGATATACTCCATTATCTCCGTAGACGGAGTTCCCGGAT
>DAIDJT010000351.1 GCA_027451265.1 Bacteroidales bacterium
AGAGGTGGCTCTTGGTAAATACGATGCTGATAATGAGGAAGGTGACGAATCTCAGCAGTTGCACAGCCTGCAGTCCTGAGATATTGTCTATGATTTTGAGCCTGGTCAAACTTTCACGTTATAGTCTCTGAAACGGCTTAATGCTTCAATAATTATACCAATTGGTTTTGGATCGGCTAAGTTAGTATTTGCCGTTATTGATAACAAAATAAAAATAACTGTTTGCAAAATGGGATTTTTGCTGTTTCTTTGCACTCCGTAAAACGGTGGTTGTAGCTCAGTTGGTTAGAGCGCCAGATTGTGGATCTGGAGGTCGCCGGTTCGAACCCGGTCTTCCACCCTGTCAGAATAGGCTGCCCCTGGCTCTTGCCAGGGGCGGCTGTTTTTTTAAGGTCTGAGATGATGCTTGCGTCAGATCAGAGCTCAAAAAACCAGCCGAGGAATGCCGGAGGCATTCAGCCTATTCTGTCAGCGGGACCCCCTCCCGGCTCGCCGTCCGAACGCAGTGAGAACGGCAACCCGGTATCACACCTTTCATGGCACCCCCCTACCGCCTCAACTCTCTCCTGTACGCGTAACCGGCTCCGGCCGCGAGGCTTACAAGCACTCCCGCCGCCACATACACAAACACCGGCACCGGCACCGAATCACCTCCGGCATAGGAATGCAGCCCCGACAGGTAATAATTGACACCGAAGTAAGTCATCAGCACTGACGAGAATGCAAACAGCGAAAGAAGGTTGAATATGTACGTGTCCTTCATCCCCGGCATCATCCGCGAATGAGTGACAAGCGTGTAAACAATGATTGTAATCAGTGACCACGTCTCCTTCGGATCCCAGCCCCAGTAACGGCCCCACGACTCATTGGCCCAGATAGCGCCAAGGAACGTGCCTATTGTCAGAAAATACAGCCCCAGGGTCAGGGTACGGTAATTGATTGCAGTAAGCTCATCAATCACACCACTGATCCGCTCCCTGTTGCCCTGGCGAATGAACAGCATCATCACAAGCACCACTATCCCAAGAATGGCTCCAAGCCCCAGGAATCCGTAACTGCCTGTGATGACGGAGACATGCAGTGTCAGCCAATATGACCTCAGTACCGGAACCAGGTTGGTTATCTCAGGGTCCATGAAGCTCAGGTGAGCCACCATCAGGGTCAATCCTCCCAGGACAGAGGTGGCAGCAAGGGTGAGCAGCGACTTCCTGCTGAAGATAAGCCCGGCAAGCAACGTCACCCACGAGATGAAGAGCATCGACTCATAGCCGTTGCTCATCGGCGAGTGGCCTGATATGTACCACCTTATCCCCAGCCCGATGGTATGGAACAGGAAACCGGTGGCAACCAGGGCAGCAAGCACCTTGAGAATCGCTCCCCGGGTCTCCCGGCCTCTTATAATCAATGTAATGATCGTTATTATCATCACCAGGCCCACGGTGGCATACCAGGGAAAGAGTTTCTCAAAAATCTTTGCCCGGTAGTAGAACAGTTCCGCTTTGACCTTGCCCTCCGAAGGCAGCTCATAACCGGCAAACCGGCGCTGGTAGTTGCGCAATGCTGTGATATAATCTTCCGGCGGTGCCACGGAACGTCCCACCGAAGTGACTGACTGAACCCACATCGGAACAACGCTCCTGACAAAGAGAGAGTCTTCGTGACCGATACCCTTCCTTGCAGCCTCGGCATCAGTGCCCCAGTGATCAGTGCTGTCCCTCAGCGGAAATATCCGCATGAAG
>DAIDJT010000352.1 GCA_027451265.1 Bacteroidales bacterium
AAGAACATGAATATCCAGAGTACATACTGAATGTAAGGCGTGTAGCCTGAAATCCCGGTGTTCTTCGTCGAGAATCCTCCCGTGGCTATCGTCCCGAATGAATGACAGATGCTGTCGAACAGGCTCATTCCCCCGGCAGTCAGCAGTATTACCAGCAGTGCCGTGAGGAAGAGGTATATCATCAGTACCGTTATGGCGATTGATTTTGTCCGGGGCAGTATCTTTTCCTTCAGTGATGACTCAAGTGAGAAGAGACTGTAGCCTCCTACCTTGAGTGAGGGAAGCACTATAATCACCAGGAGTATTATTCCGATGCCGCCCACCCAGTGTGTCAGGCTGCGCCAGAACAGTATTGATTTTGAGAGGCTCTCCACATCAGTCAGCATCGATGACCCGGTGGTAGTGTAACCTGACACGCTCTCGAAGAGCATATTTACAAACCCCTTTATTTCATGACTGAAAGCATACGGGAAGGTGCCGGAAATACCCAGGATAAACCATCCCAGCGTAACGCTGAGATAACCTTCCCTGGAGGTCAATTTCTGATGCAGCGGGCTGTTTATCAGGAAATAGAGAAGAGATCCCGGGATGAACGCAGTGACAAACGCAAGAAGAAAAGGGCTGACTGGTTCCGAATAGATCAGCGCCACGGGAATGCAAAGCAGGAATGATGATGCTGAGATCAGCAGGATAAGGCCGTTAATCTTAAGTACGGATCTGAAATTGATGGTGTTCATGCCACCTTCATCTGTCATGTCCGGGCTCCAAAGCCAGGAATTTTGTGATTCCGGAGCGACTCGAACGCTCGACCCACAGCTTAGAAGGCTGTTGCTCTATCCAACTGAGCTACGGAACCGTACAGCGGTTTGTAAAAACCGCGGCAAATATAAGCAGATTTTTCCGTTTGACAACAGGAGACCTCACAGTCTAACGGTGTCAGACGCTCTTCATCCAGTTTACCAGGCCCTTCTTTTCAATGATTGCCTTCAGTTCCGGAGGCAGTGGTTCAAATTTAAACTGTTTTTCTCCCACCTGAAGCATCCCGTTGTCAAAGTCTATCTCCACCCTGTCTCCCGGCCTGTAAGCCTCAACCGCCTCACGATGCACTATCAGGGGCAGTCCCTGGTTGATGGACGAGCGGTAAAAGATACGGTTGACCGACTTTATGATGACTGCCCTGATTCCAAGATGGGCAAGGCCAACGGAGGGATGTTCCCTCGAACTGCCGCAGCCGAAGTTGTCACCGGCAATGATTATGTCACCTGTCTGCGCATTTTTGCTGAATGACGGGTCAAAGTCACCGAAGAGCAACGGAAGTATTGCTGCAGCGTCGGAGCTCATGACTGAATATGTATGTTTTCCGGCAAACATCTGGTCTGTGTTCAGATTATCAACATCTGCATAGTTCCAGACATTTCCTTCCTTCCTGTTCTCTCCCTCCCTGATGCTGTTGGTCTGGCTCTGCGGCGGGTTGAACGGAAATACATCATCGCTCCTGGTAATCCTTGGGTCGGTTATCACCCCCGTGATAGCCG
>DAIDJT010000353.1 GCA_027451265.1 Bacteroidales bacterium
AGCAGTACCGCCACAACCAGCCCGATGGTGGCATACTGCATATATTTAATATAAGGTATCCAGTGGGTGACAACAATGATCAGCAGGCCCAGCATCAGCATGATGAACTGAGTCCGGAGAAAATAGAATGTGTTTCCGTGATGCGACGAATAGGCAACGCCAACCGACGAGCTGTAGACTGACAGCAGCGACAGCAGCATGAAGAAGGCGATGAGTCCCCACAGGTACCTGTCACCCCTGAAAAACCTCTTGATCGTTACATCAGCCATTATAACCTACAGGTTTCTTACACACATTTTAAACTGGCGCCCGCGGTCCTCGTAGTTCTGAAAGAGGTCGAAGCTGGCACATGCCGGCGAAAGCAGCACCGTATCGCCCTTATGAGCGAGATAATAAGCAGATTTGACTGCCTCCTCCATCGAGCCAGCCTCAACTATCGTAGGGACCATGCCGTTGAAAGCGCTGATGATCTTGGAGTTATCCTTACCAAGGCAGACAATGGCCTTCACTTTCTGCTTCACCACGGTATTGAGTTCGCTGTAGTCATTCCCCTTGTCTATTCCACCGACGATCCAAACTACATCAGTCTTCATGCACTCAAGGGCATACCATGTGGAGTTGACGTTAGTTGCCTTCGAGTCATTGATGAAGTTAATGCCCGCCACCATGATTACGGACTCGAGCCTGTGCTCCACGCCCTGGAAGTCTGCCAGGCTCTCGCGTATCGTCTCCTTGCGGATGTTGAGAACCTTTCCGGCGATGGCCGCAGCCATCGAGTTGTAGGTGTTGTGGCGCCCCTTCAACGCCAGGTCATGAATGGTCATAAGGCTGGTTTTTTCGGTTATGTTTAGAATCAGGTTGTCGTTTTCAATGCATGCCGCCATCCCCTCGCACCTGTCGATGGAGAAGGGAAGTGAATGAGCGTTAATGATCCGTGCGGCCACCTCCCTGGCAGTCACAGGATCATCAGCGCACCATATGAAGCGGTCAGCAGCGGTCTGGTTTTGTATCACCCTCATCTTGGAGTCGACGTAGTTCTGCATCTCATGGTCATACCTGTCAAGATGGTCAGGGGTGATGTTCATCATTATGGCTATCTCGGCCCTGAAGTTGTACATTCCGTCAAGCTGGAAGCTGCTCAGTTCGATGACATAATAGTCATATCCGCCCTGTGCTACTGCCATTGCAAAGCTGTTCCCGACGTTCCCGGTCATAGCCACATTGAGCCCTGCCTTCTTCATCATATGGTAAATCAGGTTGGTGGTTGTGGTCTTGCCGTTGCTTCCTGTCACGCATATCTTGACGGCATCAGTGTAGCGCCCGGCAAACTCTATCTCGG
>DAIDJT010000354.1 GCA_027451265.1 Bacteroidales bacterium
TTTAACCGGGAAACCGGCGAGGTCCGCTCTGGGCACGCGCCGCTCGGTCGCGGGTTTGATCATTGGTTGATCAAACTGGATGGCGTTCAGGCCGGCGAACTCGGGGATGGATCTCATTACGGGCGGGTCGAGTACGCCTATCACCTGATCGGAATACGCGTCAAACCTCGCCTTTTAGGGCGGGGAAGGATAGCGCGGGCGCCGCAGGCGTCCTTGTTTTGAAGTAGACATTGTATCGTAACCAGGATTCCTGTAAAGTGTCAAATATGAAGCGTCTTCAAGCCTACAAATTCGAGCTCAGGCCGGACGGTCGGCAGGAACGGCAAATGCGCCGCTTCGCTGGCTCGTGCCGGTTCGTGTTCAATAAGGCTCTGGCGCTCCAGGAGGCAAATCACGGGTCAGGCGGAGCGTTTATCGGCTACGTTTCGATGGCGAAACTGCTGACCGGATGGCGGCATGATCCGGATACCGCCTGGCTCTCCGATGCGCCTGTTCACTCGCTGCAGCACGCGCTCAAGGATCTGGAACGGGCGTACAAAAACTTTTTCGAGGGACGCGCGGATCGTCCGCAATTCAAGAAAAAGTCTGGAGGCTCGAGCTTTCGATACCCGGACTCCAAACAGTTCAAAATCGATCAGACCAACAGCCGCGTCTTTCTTCCGAAGTTGGGCTGGATGCGGTACCGGAATAGCCGCGACATTTTAGGCGTGGCCAGAAACCTTGCCGTCTCCTGCGTCGCCGGAAAATGGTTTGCCAGCATCCAGACGGCGCGCGAAGTGGTCAATGTCATTCCGGTATCCGCTTCGGCGGTCGGGATCGATGTCGGGATCGCTCGCTTCGCCACGCTATCCGACGGCACCCATATCGACCCGCTCAACAGTTTCAGGAAGCACGAGGCAAGGCTGGCTAAGTACCAGAGGCGCGTCAGCCACATCAAAAAGCACAGCAGCACCCCTTTCAGCCGTAACTGGTCCAAAGCGAAAGCGAAGGTCCAGCAGATGCACCGTCGGATCGCAAATGTTCGAAGGGATTTTCTTCACAAGACCTCGACCGCAATCAGCAAAAACCACGCAATGATCGTGGTCGAGGATCTGAAAGTCTCGAA
>DAIDJT010000355.1 GCA_027451265.1 Bacteroidales bacterium
CGTCTTCTTTGATCCCTACATCGGGATGGATGCCGGGTACCTGCAGGTGGCACATCTTCACGGAAAGGGGAAGGTGCTGATTGCAGTACCATTCGGGAAGACTCCCTTTGAGGCCTGGCGCCCGCTGACCGATGATCCTCTCCCCTCAGGCTACACATACGAGGGATTGCATGAATGGATGATCCACAGCAAATCATATGCGGAAACGGCCTGGAAAGAGGCTGAACAGTGGAACGATCCGACCTCAGTGGTTCTTAAGCCGGGAGAAACCGTCAGCTACGGTGTCAGGTTCATTCTTGCCGGTTCGCTCCGGGATATTGAAAATACACTCGCTGCTGCAGAAAGACCTGTGGCGGTTGGAATTCCCGGATATGTTGTACCCATGGATGTAAATGCAAAACTTTTCCTCAGGTACGGGAAGGCTGTCCGTGATATGAAAGTGGAGCCGGAGGATGCACTGGAAATCAATGACATGGGCATCAACGCCAAAGGTTGGAAATCATATGATCTCAAGGGCAAAAAATGGGGAAGGGCACGCCTGACAGTCACTTATGAAGACGGCCTCATCCAGACAGTTAATTACAAGGTTATTGAACCTGAAAGCGAGGTTGTGGCCTCATATGGCAAATTCCTTACAACTGAACAATGGTTTGATGAAAAGAATGATCCTTTCGGGCGTGCCCCGTCAGTGATTACCTATGACTACGAGAAGCGTGAGCAGGTGCGCCAGGACAGGCGTGTTTGGGTTGCCGGACTCAGTGATGAGGCAGGCGCCGGAAGCTGGCTAGGGGCGATCATGAAACAGCTGGTCATGCCTGATCCGGAGGAGGTGAAAAAGATGGAGGACTTTGTCAACCAGACACTCTGGGGCGGCATACAGTACACCGAGGGAGATCTCAAATACGGGGTGAAGAAGAGCCTTTTCTACTATGAGCCACAATCCATGCCCGAAGGAACCTATGACAAGGAGATCAGGTGGGCGCCTGACGGCAATTTCCCGTCGTGGAACACAAAGGAA
>DAIDJT010000356.1 GCA_027451265.1 Bacteroidales bacterium
CGCATTCATGCCGGCCGGAAATTGCTGCGGGCCGGCAAGCTGTGCGGTGAACATTGCAGCCTCGCCTGATACTGCCACCCTGCCTCTGCCATATTTCCTGTAAGCCAGTTGAGACCACCCTTTGATTGGCTTGTAGACTGTCTTCTCATTGAATACCCATGCAGTGTCAGATAAGAGAAGGAGGTACTTTTCATTGAAGGAAAGCGTATTGCATGCATCTTCAGGAATTGTGAACGCCTGACCGGTAAAGGAAAAAATACTGTCGACCTTATCTGCCGCGGTCTGACCGTTGGTAAGAACATTATCCTCCAGGGTGCCGTCTGCTCTCCGGAAAAGCGCCGGTCCGGGCTGAGATGTGTCAGCAGCGAACCCGTCGGTGAATCCAAACCCGAAGGCGGCTGCCATATCTGCTGCGGCTCTCCCCATAGGCATGTGATCAGCTATCAGGAACAATGATCCGCCTCCTTCAACCCACTTTCTGACTGTCTCAACCTCTCCGGGGGTGAAGGCGGAATAAACCGGCTTGAACCAGTTCTCAACATTGGCCTCGTTGAGTGCATTCGATATAACAAGTATGCGGCACTTTTCCAGCCTGCCTGCCTCAAATTCTCCGGCATAACCTGCAGTGACGTACCCATCGCGTTCCAGCAGCCTGGCAAAAGGCAGATAGCGATCGCCACGTGTGTGGAAGTTATTATGCCCCTCGTCAATACAGACCAGCGGGCCCTGGTTCTGTGCATAAGCCGGGTTTTCAATCGGCGGAGCATACCCAGTGTCAGGTACCTGCTGCCCGGTGACATCGGTGACTATAAGAGCCAGGAGCCATACACCAATAAGTTTCCCTTTCATGGCTTTATCTATGATTTTCACCCGAAGTTAGGCATTATAAACCATTTTGCCTCCGGCATTTACGATGAATCATGTTTGTCATGTCTACGCTTTCAGTACCGGGAAAAGCACTTTCAGCACCCTCTTT
>DAIDJT010000357.1 GCA_027451265.1 Bacteroidales bacterium
GATGCCGCGGCGCAGGCCGTGGTGCATGGTCTCGCGCCACTGGCGGCGGCTGTCGCGGCAGTCGTCGGGATCGTCGGCGTTAGCGCAGGGATCGTCGGGATTCATCGTCAGACTCCTTCCTTCATTTAACGGCGTCGAGCGAGGGCAAGTTTGCGACTGCGGCGGCCCAATCGACGCCCCGAGGCGCGAACTCCGCGTCGATCTGGCGCCCGAAGTTATTGAAAGCCTCGGCGATTTCGCGCTTCAGGGCGTCGACGTGCGCGCGAACAGCCGGATGGCCGCGCAGCACGCTCGTGATGAAGGCGTCGACGGCCGGGTTGGACAGGATGGCGTCGGCGAGCAAGTCGCCTTCGCCACGGGCGTTTCGAAGATTCCGGACAACAGACATAGAACAGCTCCTTATGAAGCCGTTCCGGATGGCTTGCGTTCGACCGCGCGACGAGATAGATTTCCGTCGTCTCCAGAAAATCCATCCCAGCGAGCCGTCGTTTCGAAGCCACGAAACGGCGGTTTACGCTGTTTTTATGCCAGATTTTGCGGCTTTCAGCAAGTGTAGTTGAGTGTCCTTATAAATATAGCCATGTCGAGTGTATGCGCTACACTTCAAGTCCCTGAGGCAGCTTCCATGAAGTTGTGTTGAAGGCTGCGATTGAGCCTGCAGTTACCAACTGCACGGCCCAAATGGTTGATGCACAATCGGTTGTGGCGGTTCGGGCGCCGGGGTGGGCGGTTGCGGAGGCGGCCGCCGCTGTTCGGCCAGTTGTTCAAGCCGCCCGTTCGGGCCGATGGCGCAGACCGCTTGCGCCCGCGTGCGCGATAGACCGGCACCCGCCGGTGCTCCGTTTCAGCCTTGATTAATAGACGCTTGGGGAGCAGATTTTTGGCGGCGTTGGCAAATAACGCCAGCGGGAATAACGCCATGCATATCTTGGCTATT
>DAIDJT010000358.1 GCA_027451265.1 Bacteroidales bacterium
GCTCGACGGAGTCGACGCGAACACCCACGTGCACCTGAGCCTGGACGTGGATTTCCTCGATGCCGACACCGCTCCCGGCGTCGCCACCAGCGTGCGTGGGGGTCCCACCTGGCGCGAGGCGCAGCTGTGCATGGAAATGCTGTCCGACCGGGGCTGCGTGGCCTCCATCGACGTGGTCGAACTGAACCCGGCGCTGGACATGCGCAACCGCAGCGCGGAGGCGCTGGTGGAATTGCTGCAGAGCCTGTTCGGGCGCTCCACGCTGCTGCGCGACGCGCCCTGACCGCGCGAAGGCCTCGTCGGCGCGCCGGACGCACCATCATGGGGCGCTCAAGTGCGAAGGCGGTGCGTTCGCCCGCCCGGCGAGCCCCCGTTTGGTGCGCGTGCCCGATCACACGCCCTGAATGCCCGCGAAACGCACTCTCAAGGAGCGTTGCGCACGTTTTTGGAACACTTCTTGCTTCATTGCGGGGCTTTTGTCCACACCGTGGTGCAGCGCACCCGTCCGGAGCCCTCTTCCCATGCAAGCCCTGCAAACCAGCGCCAACGTGCTGTTCCTGCTTCTCGGCGCCATCCTGGTGCTGTTCATGCACGCCGGATTCGCCTTCCTGGAACTCGGCACGGTGCGCCGCAAGAACCAGGTCAACGCCCTGGTCAAGATCCTCACCGACTTCTCGGTGGCCACGCTGGCCTATTACTTCGTCGGCTACACCATCGCCTACGGCGTCGGTTTCCTGTCGCCGGCGCCCCAGCTCAACCTGGACGACGGACTGGCGCTGACCCGCTTCTTCTTCCTGCTGACCTTCGCGGCGGCCGTGCCGGCCATCATCTCCGGGGGCATCGCCGAGCGCGCCAAGTTCTACCCCCAGCTGCTGGCCACCGCGATCATCGTCGGCCTGGTCTATCCGGTGTTCGAGGGGGCCATG
>DAIDJT010000359.1 GCA_027451265.1 Bacteroidales bacterium
AGATAAGCTTCCTGAGCAGGGCGATCATCACTATGGTGGTTGTCAGGTTGTCAAGAACAGCTGACATGAAAAAAGTAATGAAACCAATGATCCAGATAAGTCTCACCTTGCTCTTTGTGGCAATCCTGTTGGTGATGACGGTGAAGCCCTGGTGCTGGTCTATCACTTCAACGATAGTCATGGCACCAAAGAGGAAAAAAAGGATTTCGGCAATATCTATCAGGTGATGGGCAAGTTCTTCCCTGACGAATTCACGAGGGTGGCTGGCCAGTTCCACTGTCTCACGAAACGGTGAGGTGGCAAACTGATCAGGAGTCATTCCCGGCGCAATGTTGTTCAGAATCTGCTGTCCCATATGCTTCAACTCCTCCCATGAGGGGGAGAAGCCCATGGCGAGAACCTGCTCACTGGTGAGGGCGTAGACAGCCCATAGGATAGAGCCCAGCAACAGTGCGCTGGCAGCCTTTTCAACTTTAATCGGATGCTCGAGTGCTATCGCCAGGTACCCCAGCAGAAAAAGCACAACCATTATTATAAACATATTCCGGCGTTATTTTGAATTAATCCAGGTTTAGCGTCGAATAATTAAATGATTTAAGTGGGTTTCAGATTGTAAATGATCTTCCCTTCTCCGGGACTTCGATATTACTGAAGCCTTTTGATTCAAGATATGATTTGTAGGTGAGCTGTGTTTCATATTCACCGTGAACGAGGAATATTTTTTTCAGCATCCCCGGGTCCTGACATGAGAGGTATTCACCCATCTCGCGGTAGTCGCCGTGCCCCGAGTATGACTCAATCCTTTCAATATCAGCCTTTACCGGGTATTTGTTTCCGTGTATTGATACCTCCGGTTCGCCTCTGAGGATGCGTGCTCCGAGGGTTGAAGG
>DAIDJT010000360.1 GCA_027451265.1 Bacteroidales bacterium
GGCGTGCCGCAGTCCACGAGCGCGCCGTCGGCGTCCATCGATGCGATGCGCCCGCCGAGACTTTCGCGGGCCTCGAACAGTACGACGTCGCGCAGTCCTTGCCGTTCGAGCAGCAGCGCCGCGGCAAGGCCGCTGAGTCCGCCGCCGATGATGGCCACGGAGGGATGGGTGGGGTGCATGCCTTGCCGAGCTTCCTGGTGGTGAAGACCGCGCTATCGTAGGCGGGGACGGCAGCGCGCGCAGACCTCGGACCTCAGACCTCAGACCTCAGACCTCAGACCTCAGACCTCAGACCTCAGACCTCAGACCTCAGACCTCAGACCTCAGACCAGGGGGCGCAGCTCGTGCGCCGCTTCCTGCAGCAGGGGGAGCAGTTCGCGCTTCATCACCTCCGCGCTCAGGCGCTGGGGCGAGCTCACCGCATTGAGGGCGGCCACCGTGGCGCCCGCCGCGTTGCGCACGGGAACGGCCAGCGCATGCACGCCGAGTTCGTGTTCCTCGCTGGCCAGGCACCAGTCCTGGCGGCGCACCTGCTCGATGGCCGCGCGCAGCTCGCGCGGCTCGGTGCGGGTCAGCGGGGTCAGGCG
The DNA here is from genome assembly GCA_027451265.1 of Bacteroidales bacterium. Taxonomy (GTDB): domain Bacteria; phylum Bacteroidota; class Bacteroidia; order Bacteroidales; family VadinHA17; genus SR-FBR-E99. The sequence goes on from DAIDJT010000360.1 coordinate 588, forward strand.
TGCGAAGCTGCGGCCCTTCATCCACGCCGCCAGCTGGGCGCGTGACAGCGCGGCCAGCATCACCCGCCCGGTGGAGGTGGCGTGGGCCGGCAGGCGAGCGCCCAGGTGCACGCCGTAGGCGATGATGCGCTGGGCGCCGGATTCCGCGGCGCCGCGATCGGCACCGCTGCGGGCGACGATCACCACCTCGTCGCGGTCCAGCACGACGCCGGAGAAGGCCAGGCGCGCCTGCAGGGCGAGCCGGTTGAGCGTGGGCTGGATGGCCCGAGGCAGGC
>DAIDJT010000361.1 GCA_027451265.1 Bacteroidales bacterium
GCCACATCCACTTCGGCACCATCGAGGCCTTCGCCGCCTATGCCTTTGCGCGCATGGCCTTCGAGGCCGGGCGGCGGCGCTGGCTGTACGCGCTGCTGGCGGCGTTGCTGTGCGTGGACGTGATCTACGTGGGCATCGCGCGCACGGGCTATGTAGCGGTGCTCGCGCTGATCGTGCTGCTCGGTGCCCAGCGCCTGGGGGCGAAGGGCCTGTTGGCGGGGGCGGGCACGGCCTTGCTGCTCGCGGCCATCGCCTTCACCGCATTCCCCGTCGCGCGCATGCGCATGGAGGAGGGCCTGCAGAACCTGCGTCAGTATCAACGCGTGGAGGCCACGCACCAGGGCTCGCTGCGCGAGAACTCCTGGGGCCTGCGCCTGCAATTCTGGCGCAACACCCTGCACATCATCGCGCGCCATCCCATCATCGGCAACGGAACGGGCAGCATGGTCGTGGAATACGCCCGCATCGCCCCGCACGACGTGGACACCTCGAATCCCCACAATGAATACCTCAACACCACCGAGCAGACCGGTCTGATCGGCCTGTTCCTGCTGTTGGGGCTGGCGGCGGCGGCCTGGCGCGACGGCCTGCGCCTGGGCTCGCTCGACCGCGACTTCGCGCATGGCGTGCTGGTGACCATCGGCGTGGGCAGCCTGTTCAACTCCCTGCTGATGGACGTGAACGAGGGCAGGTTCTTCGTGGTGATGCTGGGTCTGTTGCTGTCGGCGGGCCTGCAGGCGGGTCGCCAGACGCCCGGCGGCGCCGGCCGGGCGCTCCCGCGGGCCTGATCAGGACACTAGCTCGGCTCGGCCGGGCGCGCTGGCCGCACCTGCGGGTCCG
>DAIDJT010000362.1 GCA_027451265.1 Bacteroidales bacterium
AAACTGTTATAAACAGGGTGCCGGATTGCAGTTTTCTACACATATTGGTGGTCTTTGGATCAGGGTGGGGCTATTTATTCTCCTCTCTGTATCTTCATTTGCCGTAAAGGCACAGACAAACCCCGGCGATTCGCTTCTGCGCCTGAACAGTGATCCGGCATTCCCCTGGGAGGCAAAGAGGTCTTCCCCGCTTTACCTGGACAACCCTTCCAACATCACCACCAGGGTCGAATATGACGGCCGCAATAACCAGTACATAATCTATCAGAAAGCGGGCAGTCTTGACTTTCGCAGGCCTGTTTACATGTCTGCCGACGAGTATCGCAAATTTGAGTTCAACCAGGCAATGAGTGAGTACTGGGATGCAAGCCTTCGCGGCGATGCTACCGGATACAGGTCGTCACTCATTCCTCAGATAGAGGTCGGAGGGGAGACCTTTGACAGGATCTTCGGCAGCAACGTCATAAACATCGTTCCCCAGGGGTCTGCCGAACTTATATTCGGAATAAATATTTCCCACACTGAGAACCCGACACTTTCGGAAAGACTCCGCACAATACCCACCTTCGACTTCCAGGAGAAAATCCAGATGAATGTCACCGGCACCATAGGCGACAAGATGCAGCTGGGGATAAACTACAACACGGAGGCGATGTTCGAATTCGAGAACAGAACGAAACTCGAATACTCCGGCAAGGAAGACGAAATCATCAAGAAGATCGAGGCAGGCGACGTAACCCTCCCGCTTAACGGCACACTTATCACGGGAAGCTACAGTCTCTTCGGTCTCAAGACAGA
>DAIDJT010000363.1 GCA_027451265.1 Bacteroidales bacterium
CATACGGGATTTTGCAACACCGCATGAGCCTGCAGTCGGGACAATCACGTCATCACCGGGTCTCCAGTCAGCGGGAAGTGCAACACCGAAAGCATCTGCTGTCTGCAGACCGATAATCACCCTGTATAATTCGTCGAAGTTACGGCCAAGACTTAACGGATAGTAAACGATTGTGCGGATTATACCTTTCGGGTCAATAAAAAATACTGCTCTTACAGCTTTTGTTGAGCTTTCTCCGGGCTGGAGCATTCCGTATGTCCTGGCTACTTCCATTGTAATATCCTCAATGAGAGGGAATGTAACCTCAACATTTTTCATACCCTTATATTCAATCTTTTCCTTGATTGTACGGAGCCATGCAATATGACTGTAAAGACCATCCACCGATAATCCTACGAGCTTGCAATTAGCTTCATTGAACTTTTTCTCCATACTTGCAAATGTCATGAACTCCGAAGTACAAACCGGAGTAAAATCTGCAGGATGGCTGAACAATATCACCCAGCTTCCCTTGTAATCTCCGGGGAAATTAATGTCACCCTGTGTTGTAACAGCTTTGAATTCCGGAGCTTTATCTCCGATACGCGGCATTGCATAAGTTTTTTCTTCCATAATTTTGTTTTTAATTGTTTAGTAATTGTTTTTAAAAAGATTTATCATTTTATTGATTATGCAGCATCAAACAGTCAAAAGTTTAATAAGGAATTACTTCCTTCTCATAAGCATCAGTTCGAGATCCTCTTTCAGAGCTGCAAGATCTTCCTCGTG
>DAIDJT010000364.1 GCA_027451265.1 Bacteroidales bacterium
CGAGCTCGAGGACCATCATCTGGGGACTTACCATCTCGTCGCCTCAGGGCTGACCGACTGGCATGCCTTTGCCTGTTTCATCCTGCAGGTCGCAGCGGGGATGGGGCTACCGCTGAAGCTCAAGCCCGAGGCGGTGCAGGCGATTCCGAGCTCGGCCTATCCGGTCGCCGCAAAAAGACCGCATAATAGCCACCTGTCGAACGATAGGATCCGTCAGGAGTTCGGCATCCAGCTGCCTGCCTGGCAGGAAGGAGCTGAACGCGTCATCCGAGCCATCGTGACTGAGATCATGCAAAAGTAGGACACATCTCTCGTGAATAGAAAAGGCATCATATTGGCAGGTGGTTCGGGAACGCGCCTGCATCCAGCCACCCTGGCCATCTCCAAGCAGCTCCTTCCGGTCTATGACAAGCCGATGATCTATTATCCGCTCAGCACCTTGATGCTGGCGGATATCCGGGAGATCCTCATCATCTCGACACCGCAGGATCTACCGCGCTATCGACAGTTGCTGGGGGATGGTGGGGCATGGGGCCTGCAACTTTCCTATGTTGAGCAGCCGAGCCCCGACGGGCTGGCGCAGGCCTTCATCCTCGGCGAGGATTTTCTCGCTGGCGCACCGAGCGCCCTGGTGCTCGGCGACAACATCTTCCATGGCCATGATCTGCATGGCCTCCTCGCCGCTGCCGATGCCAGAAAAGCCGGTGCGACGGTCTTCGCCT
>DAIDJT010000365.1 GCA_027451265.1 Bacteroidales bacterium
TATTTTAATGCCGTCGAAGCCAAGACTGGGCGACAAAAACCCGCCGAGGATGTGATCGCCATCACCATCCCGGCCATTATTCCGAAGGATCGGTTCGACGACGTGCAGCAACGGTTGAAACACAACGCCCCCCGCAAGACGGCACCGCGTATTGTTAACAGCCCCTGCTTGCTGACGGGGCTGGCCGTTTGCGCCACCTGCGGGGGCGGTATGACGCTCCGTACCGGCAAATACGGCCGCTACCGCTACTATACCTGTGCCACCCAGGCCCGGATGGGGAAGACCGCCTGCAAGGGGCGCAGCATCCGCATGGACCTGCTCGATTCCCTGGTCATGGAACATCTCGCCACAAGGCTGCTGACCAAGGACCGGCTTGGGGTGATCCTGGAGGCGCTACTGGCCCAATATGCCGCCAATCAGAACAACGATGCCACCCGGCAGGAGGCCCTGCGTGTCGCCGTCCGGGAGGCGGAGCAAAAGCTTCAGCGGCTTTACACCGCTATCGAGAATGGCATCGCGGATATCTCAGATCCGACGCTGAAGGAGCGTCTCGATAGCCTCAAGACTCAGCGCGATGAGGCCAAGCGGCTCTGTGAGATGGTTGAAGCCCCGGCCATGGTGGTGCCTGCCATTACTGAGGAAATGATCGAGCGCTTCGCCCATGATCTGCGGGTCAAGTTGCTCGAAGGTCCCATCGCCATGCGCAAGGCT
>DAIDJT010000366.1 GCA_027451265.1 Bacteroidales bacterium
TAGCCGGGACCAACCCAGTCGCGGATGCTGTCTTTAACGGCCTGCTGATACATCCATCCTTTTGTGTCAAACTGCTTGTAGTGGTCGGTAGTGGTGTAGAATTTCGGCCAAACGGAAATCATGATTTTTGCATTCAACTGATGTACGGTGTCCACCATTTCTTTTGGATTTGGAAATCGCTCCGGATCGAATTTGTGACTTCCCCATTCTTTTTCAGGCCAGTAGAACCAGTCCTGTACAATATTATCAATACCTATTTTTCGTTCGCGGAATTCTTTCAACGTATTAACCAATTCATACTGAGTTTTATATCGCTCGCGGCTTTGCCAGAATCCCATGGCCCATTTCGGCATGATTTGCGATTTTCCGGTCAAAGTCCTGTATCCGCTTATCACTTCGTCCATGTTTTTGCCGTAAACGAAATAATAATCAATTTCATTACCCATTTCGCTCCAAATCGAAAGCTTGTTCTGTTCTGCTTCAGGAAGTGGGCTCAGCGCTTTCAAAGCTACGTAGGAAATGCCTCCGTCGGGTTCCCATTCCACTCGGATCGGAATCCGTTTACCGGCTTCCATGTTGTAGGCAAATTTATAATCGTTTGGATTCCAGGCAGTTCTCCATCTTTCTTTCACTACAACCTCGTTGTTCAGATAAACGGTCACATAGCCGGCGTAGTGGAGGTAAAAAT
>DAIDJT010000367.1:0-234 GCA_027451265.1 Bacteroidales bacterium
GCGAACGCAGTGAATGAGGCTAACGGTAGCCCGTTCGGCCCTAGCAAGCGCCAAGTGGCCTTGCCATCTCTCTCAGCCGCCAGCAGCGTTACGTTCTTGAGCATCGAGCGACCCAATGTGCAACTCGAGGCAGACTACGCTTGTGGGACGACATCCGCAAGTGGCGACGATGCTAGGCACTGCACGCTCATGGGCGTGGAGCTCGCATTGGTAGCCTACACCTCGTCCTTTTTC
>DAIDJT010000367.1:244-678 GCA_027451265.1 Bacteroidales bacterium
TCTATCCAACTGAGCTACCGCCGCATTGAAAACGGCACACTTCCAAATACGCAACTCCACGCACCTGCAATAAGAACCCCCGACCCACAGCTTAGAAGGCTGTTGCTCTATCCAACTGAGCTACGGGCAGATTGGGCGCACGGGGCGCGCCGCAAGTGTAGTGGGCCGGCCGCGGCCTTCCGCGCCCCGGGGTCGGCGCCTCAGGCCGCCAGGGGCATCGCCAGGCCGGCGGCGGCGCGGGCCAGCGCCTCGGTGGCGGCCGGCTGCGCGGGCTGGGCGGTGCTGAAACGCAGCAGGCCCTGCTCGTCCACCTCGCGCCGCAGCGCACCGATGGCCCACAGCCGATGGGCGTGGGCGATGGCCTCGCCCAGCGCGAAACTCAGTTGGTGGGCGTCGAGCTGGCGCTTGAACAGCAAGGGGATCAGCTCGGCCGA
>DAIDJT010000368.1 GCA_027451265.1 Bacteroidales bacterium
AGCGAAGTGCCGGCGCGGCAAACAGCCAGGATGCGGCAAAGCGAAGTGCCAGCGCGGCAAACAGCCAGGCGGCGGCAAGGGGAAATGCGGGTTCCGTAGAGAATCTACAGGCGGCCGGGGGAAGTGCTGGTGCGGAGAAAGGTCAATCGGCAGCGAAGGGTGGGCGTGGCACGGAGATGAGACCGGGTTCGATGAAGGGAGGTGCGGGCAGTGCAGAGAAGAGCCACCATGAAACGCAGGGTGATTCCGGCAAGGTGAAAGGCTCGCCTGCTGCAAAGGGAAGCGCTGAGAAGAAAATGGTTCACCTTTCGGCGAAAGCCACCACTGCAGATGTGCAGGGTATCACGCCTGCGGCGAAACCAGTCGTTTCCTACCAGGAGAAAAAAGAAACCGAACGCGTCCTGAGGCGTCTGCAGAAGAACGTCACCGAGGCTGAAACACAGATAACTGCCACAGAGAAGGAGATAGATGCTATGAATACCCGCCTCGCCTCCGGAGACCCGGCAGTTATTAGTGACCCTGCGTTCTACAGTTCGTACGATGAGAAGAAAAAAAGGCTGGAAGCACTGATGGAACAGTGGGAGAATGCCCACACTGAGCTCGAGAGCTTCCAGGCAGAATACATGAACAACAATGATACTGTTTGAGAGGAAATACCCGGTCAACGTCTTCAACACC
>DAIDJT010000369.1 GCA_027451265.1 Bacteroidales bacterium
AGACTCAGGCTCTCAAGCAGAGCAGGAAGAGATTTTTCTTCATTCTTCGCAGCAACAACCACACTGATTTTAGGGAGTGCCCGAACATCATCTGCACCGGTAATATCACCTGCTTCTGTCATACCTCCATCACCCGGACCCTTGCTGTCACTTCTCCGGACAAGCATGACCCACAGGACCAGCAGTCCTGCTGAATAAACAATAACCGGGAGGGTCAGCCACCACATTGTGAGTCAAGGTCTGAAGGTCTGTCACTTTGCTCCGTCATGCAGTCTTGCAGTCCTGCGGTCTTGCGGTCTTGCGGTCTTGCGGTCCTACGGTCCTGCGGTCTTTCAGGAGGATAACCGGTAACACGGGGAGTGTGAAAAGAGTCGGTATCATCTTTCCTTGGTTCTGGTCAAACCATCCACTCGAAGGTGCGGTAGTGGCTGCCATTCATTCCCATCGCCTCGTAGGTCTTCTGGGCACGCACGTTCCCTGACTCAACATAGAGCCGCAGACCTGCAATACCGCACTCCATACCTTCCATTTTTACATGATCATACATCACCCTGAAGATGCCTTTTCGGCGGTATTCAGGGATCACGTACACCGACTGGAACCACCATACACTGGCATTACGCCAGTCGCTCCACTCGTATGTTATCATGAGCGATGCCACC
>DAIDJT010000370.1 GCA_027451265.1 Bacteroidales bacterium
CTACCGGATCGCGCGCAATCATTCGGGACTGGCCACGCATCACACCGCAGACTGGTATTTGAATCAGGCCTACGAGACTATCGAAGCCATGCTCAAGTACGCCGAGGGACAGGCCGCGCTCGGCCAGATGGAGGGCACCGTGTTCGTGAACGTGCTCGACGATCTGCGCCGCGAGGGCAAGACCGCCGAGGCCGACAAACTGGAGGCCGCCATGCGCGCCCGCGCCGATCAGTGGCGGCAGCAGGCCTACCCCTTCGGCAGCGAGATGCCCTGGGACTCGACCGGTCAGGAAGAGGTGTACGACTGGTGCCGCCGTTTTGGCTTCGACGACAAGGCGCAGGTGACCATCGACGCCATCACCGGCTACATGCCCGCGATTCCCAGTTGGGGCTACAACGGAAACGCGCGCCGTTACTGGGATTTCCTCTACGGCGGCAAATATCCGCGCATTGAGCGGCAGCTGCACCACTACGGCTCCGGGCTGAATGCGATTCCGCTGCTGGACGCCTACCGGCGCGACCCGAAGGACTTGTATCTGCTGCGCGTCGGCTACGGCGGCAATATGGGCGCGCTGGCCAATATCGACCGCGAAGGCTTTGCCTCGGCAGCCTTCCACAGCTACCCGGACCGCATGGCCTACGACCCG
>DAIDJT010000371.1 GCA_027451265.1 Bacteroidales bacterium
ACCAGTCCTCCTGCAAACGCTGCCAGCCGTGCCATCGAAAGCCGGTCAGACTTTTTCTTCAACTGCCTGCCAGTTGCATTGAACTCCGCCTCCCTGGATTGATATACTTCGCGCGGTGACATTGTATCCAGATAATGGTTTAAAGCTAATCAAATTTCAACTTCACTTCTCCGCCGCTTTAACTACCTTTGTCACAAGAAACCTGAAACAAACCAGACCGCAAGACCGCAAGACTGCAATACCGCAAGACTGCAAGACTGCAAGACCTTTAGACTTCAGACCTATGCTCAACATCGACACAATCCTCTTCGAACTCCTCGGCTACCGGATGAGCCTGCTTGAGCTGCTTGCAGTGCTCACCGGACTGGCAGCAGTCTGGTATGCAGCCAGGGCAAACATCATCACCTGGGTATTTGCACTGGTCAATGCCGTGCTATTCTTCATGCTTTACTACCAGGTGAATCTCTATTCTGCCATGGTGCTGCAAATCTTTTTCTTTTGCAATGCCATCTATGGCTGGTTCAACTGGAGAAGGCAGAGCAGCAATGGTGACGAACCAGTGACGCTTATGAGTCATAAGGGAAGGGTTTTCTGGGTGGCGGGAATCATTGCGATGGCGCTGGCCATGGGCACAGTCA
>DAIDJT010000372.1:0-268 GCA_027451265.1 Bacteroidales bacterium
GATGGTAAGGGTTTTCATTCGCCCGTTGCGGAGGAATGATACGATCACATATACATATGTCAACCTTTGCATAACAATAGTAGGAGGATAACGCAGATGATTGACGATTTGGTATGACGGTTTGCAGTTCCTCCTCACGGGAAAGACAGCGCGCCGGAACGGTAGTTGCCTGTGCCGGCCGGATCCGTGCGAATAAAATCAGCATCCGGGTCGAAAAATATGTGTAATTTTGCACTCCGTTTGAAACGCGCATCGCGGATGTGGCGTA
>DAIDJT010000372.1:278-601 GCA_027451265.1 Bacteroidales bacterium
GGCAGGGTCCTCTACACCGAACAGGTCCCCGACATCGTCCAGGAGCCCGATTATGAGGCAGCCCTTGCCAGCCTCAGGTAAACGGGCCGGAAAATAACGTACCTTTGCAAACCATTTGCGGGGAGTTCCCCGATGCGGATGTGGCGTAACTGGTAGCCGCGCAAGACTTAGGATCTTGTGCCTTCGGGCGTGGGGGTTCGAGTCCCTTCATCCGCACCTGACAGATTTTGACAACCAAAGAAACCGATTCATGAAGATCACACATGAGAGCACCGGCGACCTGACCGCGCTGGTAAGGATGGAGATCGGCCCGGATGACTACG
>DAIDJT010000373.1 GCA_027451265.1 Bacteroidales bacterium
TCGAGTGTCATGAAAATGGCTCCTTTTCTATCCTCCACCCACGAAGTGGACGATCTCGATCTTATCCCCCTCGGACAGGAGGTGGGCGTCATAGCGCGCTTTCGGGACGATATCCAGGTTCACCTCCACCGCCACCCGCTCACGGCCGATCCGCAAACCGTCCAGCAGGTCGGCGACCGAACTGCTGTCCCTGAGCTCCGACGATTCGCCGTTGACAATGACCCGCATGTTTGCCTCCATAAACGAAAAAAAGCCGCGGAAGCGGCGTATGAATGGTGATCGGATGCGCTTCCCTACGCCGGCATTACCCGGATCAGGTACTAAGGGTCGCGTCCCGTGGCGGACGCTCTCAGTCGAAACTCCCCCAGCGTTTTAAATAGCCTAGAGTATTGGCGGCGACCTGTCAACGGAATTAATCGGGCTGGCTGTCCAGCCGGCAACTGCATATCGTTTGTTGCTATAAATTGCTGCCGGTTGCTGTGGATTTTGGTATGGTTCTGGCAAATGTTTTTTGACTTTCATGTTCACGGGTACGGTTAATCCACTCCTCCCCTGAAAGGTGCCAGGATCGTGTGCAAGAAGATATTCATCGGCGCC
>DAIDJT010000374.1 GCA_027451265.1 Bacteroidales bacterium
GATCTTGATCACGCCGTCGTCAGTCACGTCAATCGTCACACCCGTTTGCTCAATAATACCGCGAATGGTCACGCCGCCTTTGCCAATCACATCACGGATCTTATCTGGATGGATGTTAAAGGTGGTAATACGTGGTGCATAACTGGAAATCTCTTCACGATTATGGCTCAGGGCTTTCTTCATCAGACCCAAAATATGCAAGCGGCCTTCTTTCGCCTGTTGCAAGGCAATTTCCATGATTTCTTTGGTGATACCGGCGATCTTGATATCCATCTGTAAAGCAGTAATACCGTCTTCAGTACCGGCTACCTTAAAGTCCATATCACCCAGATGATCTTCATCACCGAGGATATCGCTTAATACAGCAAATTTATCACCTTCTTTCACCAATCCCATGGCAATACCCGCAACCGCTGCTTTCAGCGGTACACCAGCATCCATCAATGCCAGACTGGTACCGCAAACGGTAGCCATCGAGCTGGAGCCATTGGATTCAGTGATTTCAGACACCACACGCAAGACATAACCAAACTCTTCCTGTGACGGCAGAACTGGGTTAATCGCGCGTTTGGCCAGATT
>DAIDJT010000375.1 GCA_027451265.1 Bacteroidales bacterium
GTCGGTCAGCCCTTCGATCCGCACCAACACGAGTCGATCGGCCATCAGCCGAGCTCGGAGGTGCCTGCGGAGGCGGTTCTCACGGTGGTTCGCACCGGCTATTCGCTCAATGGACGGCTTCTGCGTCCGGCATCGGTGTTGCTGTCCAGCGGGCCTGCGGCTGCTGAAGCCAAGAGCTGATCCGCTCCGACCCTCCCAACCTCATGGCCAAGGAAGACTACTACGAGTTGCTTGGCGTCCAGAAGGGCGCCAGCGACGAGGAAATCAAGAAGGCTTACCGCAAGAAGGCTGTCCAGTACCACCCGGACAAGAACCCGGGCAACAAGGAGGCCGAGGAGATGTTCAAGAAAGTCTCCGAGGCATACGAGGCGCTCAAGGACCCCGAGAAGCGGGCGGCGTACGATCGGTACGGTCATGCCGCATTTGCCGGCCCGGGCGGCACCGGCGGCGCTCCGGGCGGTTTCAGCCAGGCGGGTGGTGGATTTCACGATCCGTTCGACATTTTCCGCGAGGTGTTCGGCCAGGGCGGAATGGGCGGCGGAATCTTCGAGGAGATGTTCGGCGGCGGAAGCAGGGAC
>DAIDJT010000376.1 GCA_027451265.1 Bacteroidales bacterium
GAAATTCTTACTCAAAATTCAAAATATAGCTTGCACTTTTGAAAAAAAGCTGTATCTTTGCAACCGCTTTTGAAATAGGATTCAGTAGCTCAGCAGGTAGAGCACATCCCTTTTAAGGATGGGGTCCTGGGTTCGAGCCCCAGCTGAATCACAAATTAAAAACGGTTTTACAGACCGTTTTTTTCTTTTTAACTACATTTATGACAAACTTTTTTGTTTACATCCTGTATTCAACTTCAATTGATAAGTATTATGTTGGTTACACCAATGATATAGTTCGTAGATTGTCAGAACATAATCGTATTAAAGGAAAGTATACCGACAAAGGCATTCCATGGGAGTTGGTGTATAAAGAAAGTTATGCCGATAAAGTTTCAGCCGAAAATCGTGAAATAGAGATAAAGAGGAAGAAATCGAGAAAATATATCGAAAGTTTACTCCTTTCAGCCACGTAGCTCAGCAGGTAGAGCATCCCGATTTTATCGGGAGGGGTCCTGGGTTCGAGCCCCAGCTGAATCACAAATTAAAAACGGTTTTACAGACCGCTTTTTTCTTTTTAAAAGCAGCTGGGTTTTC
>DAIDJT010000377.1 GCA_027451265.1 Bacteroidales bacterium
TCTGCCTCCACGGACCAAGTGCTCCGGCAAGGTCTCCTTCCCGCAGGGCAGCCCTGTAGGCAGCCATGTTGTCCGGACATGCCAGGCTGTCATCGCCTGATCCTGAAAGAATTGCTTCTTCTGTCACTCCCTGCCCTGAAATGCCGGTCGGCATGAGCATTATCAGTGCCGCTGCAAAAATGAAATAAAGCTGTCGGCCAAGTTCCCTTTTCATAATCCTGAAGCCTGTTGGTTATAAATAGACTCTCATTCTGCTATATATAACTCCGCAGGTGAATAATTCGTATCCGGAATTAACCGGTGAAAGCAATCTTTTCAGCTTTTGATCGTTAATTATTTACGGATGAGGGATTTCCTGAAATCAGGAACCTGTCTCCGTAAATTTCAAGGCAATTTGACTAACAACGGGTATTTCATTCGATATGGACTACAGTTTTCACATAATGAGTCTGCCGCATGAGAGGATGTACCTGATGAACACCTCGAAAGACGTTGTGATAAGATCATCGCCCGGGAAAATCAGCAAGTTTTACGCCAAGGAGAGAGGCGGGAAGGAGTATGAACTGCACCACC
>DAIDJT010000378.1 GCA_027451265.1 Bacteroidales bacterium
AGGCCTGGCGTGCATAGTCGCCCAGGGCCAGCGCGTCGGGGTCGGCTTCGGCGGCGGCGGTGAACAGGTCGGCGGTGGTGTCGTCGCTCATCGTGGGTGGCATCGTTTCAGTCGGATTGGGCCCGCGTCAGCGCGGGCCCGACGGCGTGGCGTGGCGGCTCAGATGTCGGCCTCGACCGCGTCGCCGTAGGCTTCCATCAGCTGGCGCCTGGCCTGCGCTTCGCCCTTGCCCATCAGCTGCGTGAACAGCGCGACGGTCGCGTCGACCCCGACGTCGCCGACACAAACCGGCAACAGGCGGCGCGTGTCCGGATTCAGCGTCGTCTCCCACAGCTGCTCGGCGCTCATCTCGCCCAGGCCCTTGAAGCGCGACACGCTCCAGCTGCCGTCGCGGGCGCCGTCCTGGCGCAGGCGGTCGACGATCGCCGCGAGCTCGCCGTCGTCCAGCGCGTACAGCTTGGCCGCCGGCTTGCGTCCGCGCGCCGCGGCGTCCACCCGGTACAGCGGCGGGCGCGCGACGTAGACATGGCCGCGCTCGACCAGCCGCGGGAAATGGCGGAAGAAC
>DAIDJT010000379.1 GCA_027451265.1 Bacteroidales bacterium
TCGAAGCAGGCGCAAGTAGACTTGGTGACGGAGTTCTTGATCTCGTTCAGGGGGATACCGAGACCCAACTTGGCGGCAATGAAGGCAAGCGGGTAACCGGTAGCCTTGGAGGCCAGGGCGGAAGAACGAGAGAGACGGGCGTTGACCTCGATAATGCAGTACTCCTTGGAGAAGGGGTTCAGGGCGTACTGAATGTTACATTCACCGACAACACCAAGGTGGCGAATGACATTGACAGCAGTTGTCCGCAGCATGTTGTAGTCCTCGTCGGAAAGGGTCTGGGAAGGAGCAACGACAATAGAGTCACCGGTGTGGATACCGAGGGGATCGAAGTTTTCCATGTTGCAGACAGTGATACAGTTGTCCTGGGCATCACGGACAACCTCGTACTCGATCTCCTTCCAACCCTTCATACTGCGCTCAATCAGGACCTGGGGGCTGACAGCCAGAGCCTTGGTGCAGAGCTCCTTCAGCTCCTCCATGTTGTTGGCGAAACCACTGCCAAGACCACCCAGGGCATAGGCAGCACGAACAATGACAGGGAAGCCAATGTCCTGAACGACAC
>DAIDJT010000380.1 GCA_027451265.1 Bacteroidales bacterium
GAGAACGCGGTTTATCTGCAACTGAAAGTTGAAGGTTATCAGGTTTTTACGGGTGCTTTGGGTAACGGGGAGATTGATTTTGTGGCTGTTAAAGGTTAGGTTATTAACCCATTCAAAAAAAAATAAATATATCGCTTGCGATATAAAAATATTGTTTATATTTGCATCGCAAAAGATATAATCATAAACGATAAATAAAAATAACAATGGATAGTGTGTTTTATAACTTTACAGCGAAAAGCCTTCAGGGGAAAGAAACAGAAATGAAAGCTTTTCAGGGAAAAACCATCCTGGTGGTGAATACCGCCAGCAAATGCGGACTGACCCCTCAGTTCGAAGGATTGGAAAAGTTGTATCAGAAATACAGGGAGAAGGAGTTTGTCATCCTCGGATTCCCCTGCAACCAGTTCGCCAACCAGGAGCCCGGAGATGAGAAATCCATTTCTGAAGGTTGCCTGCTCAACTATGGCGTTACCTTTCCCATGTTTGCCAAAGTGGACGTGAACGGGGAGAATGCCCACGAGATATTCAAATACCTGACAAAGGAA
>DAIDJT010000381.1 GCA_027451265.1 Bacteroidales bacterium
GAGCAAAGCCTGCCTGGACATCCTCGGCGTTGATCCTGCATTCAATTGCCCATCCATTTAGCCTGACCTCTTCCTGTCTGACAGGCAGTGTTTCTCCGTTGGCAATCCTTATCTGCTGCTCAATAAGGTCAATACCGGTAATAGTTTCAGTGACTGGATGCTCAACCTGAATACGGGTGTTCATCTCCATGAAGTAGAAATTCCTGTCTGAGTCCAGGAGAAATTCAACTGTGCCTGCTGAGTAATAGTTTACTGCTTTGGCAATCTGAACAGCCATTGTTCCCATTTTCATTCTCAGGTTGCTGTCGAGAGCTTCTGAAGGAGCCTCTTCTAGCAGCTTCTGATGTTTACGCTGTATTGAGCATTCTCTTTCCCCCAGATGGATCAGATTTCCCTTTGTGTCACCAAGTATCTGGAATTCAATATGTTTTGGATTTTCAATATATTTCTCGATGAAAACTGAAGGATCGTTGAAGGCTTTCTCGGCTTCTTTGCTCGCAACTAAGAACATCCTTTCCATCTCTTCCGGCTTCCGGACTATCCTCATT
>DAIDJT010000382.1 GCA_027451265.1 Bacteroidales bacterium
AGGACAAGCTTAGCGGAAAAAGCAGCAAAATCAGTCTTGTTAAGTCAGATGTGCTGCAGTTCTTTCTTGAAGATGGCAGCAAGATATCTGTACGCCCGTCAGGAACTGAGCCCAAAATAAAATTCTATTTCAGTGTAAATACAAAGCTTGAATCTGTAGAAAAATTTGATGAAACTGAGAAATTCCTTGATTCAAGGATTGAGGGGATCATTAAGGATATGAAGCTGGTTTAGGGTCTTGCGGTCTTGATGTCCTGCGGTCTTGCGGTCTTGCGGTCTTGCGGTCTTGCGGTCTTGCGGTCTAGGCTGTTTCCTACCTTCTCTGACACCAAGACAGCGAAGCATTAAGACAGCAGAGCGTCATTCTCCAATAATCTTAACAAGTACCCTTTTGCGGCGTTTGCCATCGAATTCGCCGTAGAAGATCTGTTCCCAGGGACCGAAATCCATCTGTCCGTTAGTTACGGCAACAACAACCTCACGTCCCATTATAGTTCTTTTGATATGAGCATCGGCATTATCCTCATAACCATTATGATGATACTG
>DAIDJT010000383.1 GCA_027451265.1 Bacteroidales bacterium
CATGATCATGGGCGACGCCGCGTTCCGGCGCATCACTACGCTGGCCATCCAATGCGCTCTGGCGCAGGACCACTCTCCCGAACTGCTCCGCATGGCCCTGCTGCGCGCGCGCTTCTGCGCCCAGGCCGCCCCGCTCTGCAATATGAATCCCGAAGAGATGTACCTGACCGGCATGCTCAGCCTGCTTCCCGCCATGGTGCAGGCGCCCATGCAGATTGTGCTCGAAGGCTTGCCGCTGCGCGACGAGATTCGCGATGCCCTCGCCGGCCGCCCCTGCAGGGAAGCATGCCTGCTCCTATGGCTCGAAGATCTCGAATCCAACAACATTGCCGGATGCGAAGCCACCGCTGAGCAATATGGCCTCGACACGCACGTTCTGGCGCAGATCTATCTGGAAGCCATGAATGCGGTTGCGGAAGAAACTTTGATCCACTGAAAAAACCGCTGGCCTGATGGTGCATCTAAACCGCCGTATGCCATGTTTAGAGTTCCACCATATTCAATCGAGAATAGAGTCCGCCCGCGAAGAGCTGCGCAGCC
>DAIDJT010000384.1 GCA_027451265.1 Bacteroidales bacterium
TGGGAATTTCTAAAGAAGAAGCCACAAAAATTGCCGGAGACTGTTTCAAAACCCTCCGCCTCGAACAGCTAACCTTCAGCCGCTGGGCACAGGTGATGTACCGCTTTGAAAAAGCTATGTATGAAGACCCCAACCGCGATCTGAACAAACTGTGGTGGGACCTGGCAGAAAAATACCAACTGCTCAAACGCCCCGAAGGCCGTAACCAACCCGACTGGGCTTCAAAAATCCATATCGCGCTGTATCCTTGTTATTATCACAACTACCTGATGGGCGAATTGCTTGCTTCACAACTGAGTTATTATGTGGCAAAAAATTATTACAATACCGATGACCTCAAAAATGTGAGCTTTACCAACAATCCTGAAGTAGGAAAATATATGGTCGAAAAAGTTTTTAAACCCGGCATGAAATACGAATGGAACGATATGATTGAAAAAGCAACCGGCGAAAAACTTACAGCCAAATATTATGCAAAACAGTTCGTGCAGTAGCTAAAACTCTTTTTCAAAACCTCAAAGATTTGGGATCTG
>DAIDJT010000385.1 GCA_027451265.1 Bacteroidales bacterium
GTCGCCTTCGAAGAAAAGGCGCAGGTCGTTGACGCCGTAACGCAGCATGGTCAGGCGGTCAGGGCCGAAGCCGAAGGCGAAGCCGGTGTATTTTTCCGGGTCGATGCCGGCGATGCGCAGCACATCGGGATGGACCATGCCGCAGCCGGCGATTTCCAGCCAGCGGCCTTCGAGGGCGCCGCTCATGAAGGCGACGTCGATTTCTGCCGAAGGCTCGGTAAAGGGGAAGAATGACGGCCTCAGCCTGATCCTAACTTCTTTTCCAAACAGCTCGGTGGCAAAATAGAGAAGGGTCTGCTTGAGGTCGGCAAACGACACATTCTGGTCGACATATAATCCTTCCACCTGGTGAAAAATGCAGTGCGAGCGGGCCGATATGGCCTCGTTGCGGAAGACCCTTCCGGGGAAGATGGCCCGGATGGGCGGTTGCATGCGTTCCATCACCCTGATCTGGACGCTGGAAGTATGGGTACGCAACAGGATGTCGGGATTCTTTTCGATGAAAAAGGTATCCTGCATGTCGCGGGCGGGG
>DAIDJT010000386.1 GCA_027451265.1 Bacteroidales bacterium
GCGGCTGATATTGACCTGCCTGTAACTCATGCCAAGATCTTTGGATGGTATGACAATGAATACGGAAGCTATGTGCGCTGTCTTGGGAAACTTACCGAGCATATTGACTCATCGGTACGCTGAAACAGGTAATCCTTTGCGGCTGTTCAGCGCAAAGATGAGAATAGTCATTCCGGATAGTCCCGTGCTCATACGATCAAGCAGATAGAAACCTGCATTACACTTTTTTTTGCCCTTTCACAAAATGTTCCTACTTTTGCACCCCCAATCCCACACACCGCAAAACACACACACCCACACCCACACCCAAACCCATGCCCTCTTCGGAGAGATGCCAGAGCGGTCGAATGGGGCGGTCTCGAAAACCGTTGACCCCCGTAAGGGGGTCCCAGGGTTCGAATCCCTGTCTCTCCGCAAAACAAAATCCGCCGCATCAGCGGCGTTTTTTGTTTGAAGCAAAGCGAGAACTTGTTCTCAGCGTTGCGGAAAACGAAAAACGGAAGCACGAAGTGCGCGGATTTTGTTTTCAGT
>DAIDJT010000387.1 GCA_027451265.1 Bacteroidales bacterium
GTGCTTCCTTTGACAAAAATGTCAAACCCGCGTTCTAATTGCGATAGCTGGCTATCGGGCAACGCCGAAAGATCCTGTTTTAACAACGTATCAACTGAAATTTTGTAATAGTCAGAGAAAGAGATCAGCACCTCTATTCCCGGTTCGGCCACGCCGTTTTCGTAACCGCTCAGCGTGGGGCGTTTCATATCCAGGGCTCCGGCTACATCGTCCTGGGTACGTCCGCGTCTTTTGCGCAACAATTTTATGTTCTGTCCGAAAAAATTATCTGCCATCAGTCGGTAGTATTAATATTATGATTATATTGTAATCACATTTTTGATTAATTTCTGATCAAAGATAATACGATTTTGAGGCAGTTAGACAAAAAAGGAAAATTTTTAAAAAAAATCTGGACTGCGGAAACAAAAAGCGACCATGATCACCACCAGCACCATATTACATATGGACCTCGACACATTCTTTGTGGCTGTGGAAAGGCTTACTAACAGTAAACTCATCGGCCGGCCGGTGATCGTGGGAGGCTTT
>DAIDJT010000388.1 GCA_027451265.1 Bacteroidales bacterium
GATGAAGTTCTTGGAGTTTGCGACAGTATAATTATTGAAGGTAATATCAGGCCGATAAGCCAGGATGACAAGGAAAGGATTCATCTGGCAAATGAGGCGATGGCAAACTCAGCGCTGAGGGTGCTTGCAATGGCCTACAAGGATCTGCCGGAGCCTCCTCAGAACATACATATAGGTGATATCGAGAACAGACTTATCTTCATTGGCATGCTGGGCATGATCGACCCTGCCCGTCCCGAGGTGGTCGATGCAGTTGGGAAATGCAATACGGCCGGAATACGTCCGGTTATGATCACCGGTGACCACAAAAGCACGGCCATGGCAATTGCCCGCGAAATAGGGATCTTCAGGGAGGGCGATCTGGCAATAACCGGCGCCGAACTTGAAAAAATGAATGAGGATGATTTCAGAAAGAATGTATCAAAATACTCGGTTTATGCGAGGGTTGCTCCCGAACATAAGGTCAGGATCGTTAAGGCATGGCAGGCGAATGAGGAAGTAGTTGCCATGACAGGCGACGGTGTG
>DAIDJT010000389.1 GCA_027451265.1 Bacteroidales bacterium
GGAACCTCTTTGATGAATATCTTTGCTCCCGATTTGAATGTTTCCGCATCCTTCCTGATATCCTCCTGGAAGATATTGTCCCCGAGGATCACGGCAACATTCTCATTCCCCGACCAGCGGGCTGCAAGGCCGAGCGCCTCTGCGATCCCCCCTGCCTGTTCCTGGATCTCATACGTAAGGCTGACCCCGAACTCCATGCCGGATCCCAGCAGTTCGAGGAAATGGCCGGCATGCCCCCGCCCCGAGACGACCATGATCTCGGTGATCCCGGCACGGGCGAGGGTCTGCAGCGGGTAATAGATCATCGGTTTGTCATAGACGGGCAGAAGGTGCTTGTTCGTCACCTTGGTTAACGGGTACAGCCGTGAGCCGGTCCCCCCGGCGAGAATAATGCCTTTCATGTCATGCGCTTCCTTCCCGGCCCAGGTAGTCGTTGAGGGCTTCTCTCCAGTGCCTGAGCGGTTCTGTTTTGGTATTGATAAGAACCGAATTTGCCGGTCTTTTGGCTTTTTGGGGATATTCAG
>DAIDJT010000390.1 GCA_027451265.1 Bacteroidales bacterium
TCTTGAATTATGTAGCTTTTCAGATCTTTTTAAAAGACCACCTGAAACTGTAAAAAAGAATTTTTGCTTTTAGTTATAATATGTTTTAAATTAGACAATTAAATAATATTTTCCTTTATGTCAAGCATTATCGAAGGTTATAATTATGACATTTTCATCAGCTACCGGCAGAAAGATAACAAATATGACGGCTGGGTTACTGACTTTGTGGATCACCTAAAAAAAGAGCTTGAGGCCACATTTAAAGAGGAAATAAGTGTATATTTTGATATTAATCCTCATGACGGACTTCTTGAAACTCATGACGTAGATGCCTCGTTAAAGGAGAAACTTAAATGTCTGATCTTCATTCCCATTATTTCAAAGACCTACTGTGATCCTAATTCTTTTGCCTGGGAAAATGAATTAAAGGCATTTGCACAATTGGCATCGAATGATCATTTTGGGCTGATGCTAAAACTTCCGAATGGAAATGTGGCCAGCAGGATACTTCCAGTTCGTATACATGAGATTA
>DAIDJT010000391.1 GCA_027451265.1 Bacteroidales bacterium
GTCCAACAAAGCCAAATTCGGAAGTTTCCATTTCTTTTTCGAGAAGCATGAGCAGAGGCACAGAATTCTCATTTGTAACAACGCCTCTATAGACAAAAATAAGGCGTTGCTCCATCAGCATTGTACGTATCCTGCTTGTGAAATCCATGCAAAGAATTCAGGTAGGTTTCAACCTGATAAAATTAACAAAGTTTAGCTATTTTGCAAAAAAACACCATTATTCATTACAAATGTACTGTTTCAGAACACAGGATTATCCGGCCCAGCCCTCACGGTCGAGGTTACGGTAGTTTATAGCTTCGGAGATATGTTCTGTGGTTATGTTTTCCGATTCAGCAAGGTCGGCGATAGTCCTTGCCACTTTAAGTATCCTGTCGTAGGCCCTTGCCGACAGGCCTCTCAGCTCCATTGCAGTTTTCAGGAGCCTTCCTCCTGCCTCATCGAGCTGGCAGTATTTTCTTTGCATTGATGATGACATCTGTGCATTTGAATAGACACCTTTTATCGAAGAGAA
>DAIDJT010000392.1 GCA_027451265.1 Bacteroidales bacterium
TTTCCCGGCAAAAGTTTCCTGAACGCCGCCGACACCTATGCAAACTACGGCGCGCACCGTCTCGGGCAGGCCGTGGCGCCGGGGCTTACGAGCTGGATTGAAAACAAGGTCGGCTACACACCTCCGGATCAGCAGCAATGGGACGCACAGACGGCTCCCATTCGCGCATTGGGCCAGCAGTACGCCGATCGCTACGGCAGCTGGGGCGGCTTCAAGAAAGCTTTGGCCACTGATCCAGTTCCTGTTGGCCTTGATGTCGCTGCGCTTGCCGCTCCTGCGATGAAAATGGCTGGCGTAGGAGGCGCAGGGAAAGCCGCTGCGACTGCTGGCGCTGCGGAGGAACCGGCAACAGCGGCGAGCCTCGGCGCCAAGTTCCGCGAGGCCGCCACTGCGAGCAGCGAGGGCGTGAACGCGGCCTACGATACTGCTCGCGCGAATCCTGGCGTTTTCACGCCGCAAGCTGTACAGCCCATCTGGCAGTCTGCTTTGCAGCGTATGACCGGGACGCC
>DAIDJT010000393.1 GCA_027451265.1 Bacteroidales bacterium
AGGTGGACCTGACATTTGGGGCAGCGAAAAGAAGCTTCTCCTGAATGTCGTCGACCACGACAGGAGTAGCCGTGGCGGTCAACGCCAAAACAGGCACCCCCGGCAATAAACGGCGCAATTCAGCGATCTTCAGATAACTGGGCCTGAAATCATACCCCCACTGGGATATACAATGGGCTTCATCCACCGCGATCAGGTTAATCTTCATCAGCCTTAACTTCTCCAGGAAAAGTTCCGACTCCAGCCGCTCAGGCGAAACATACAGGAATTTATAATCCCCCCATACTGCATGGTCAAAAGTCACCCTGATCTCCTGAGACGACATACCACTATGCAGGCTCAATGCCTTGATTCCCCGATTGCGAAGATGTTCTACCTGGTCCTTCATCAACGCAATGAGAGGCGTCACCACCAGGCACATCCCTTCCCTGGAGAGACTGTACACCTGGAATGTGATGGACTTGCCCCCGCCTGTGGGCAATAATCCCAGGGTATCCCGCCCCTCCGT
>DAIDJT010000394.1:0-236 GCA_027451265.1 Bacteroidales bacterium
TGAAGGATCACACCTGAATCATGCATGTGCAGCAGCCAGGGCAAAGGAGTATGCGCCGCTTGTGCAGGTTGGTATTCGCAGCATGGCAGCTGACGAGCTTCCATTTGTTGACAGCAACAGGATCTTCTATGCGCATGAACTATATAATGCCAAACACCTGTATGACAGGGCGCTGAGCCTGCTGTCGGAAAATGTGTGGATTACCCTCGATCTGGATGTATTTGATCCTTCGGTTA
>DAIDJT010000394.1:246-505 GCA_027451265.1 Bacteroidales bacterium
CTTATGTTTTTCCTCAGGGAGGTCTTCCGCAAACGGAATGTGGCAGGTTTTGACGTTGTTGAACTCTGTCCTTCTGATACGAATAAGGCGCCTGACTTCATGGCGGCAAAGGTGATCTACCAGATGCTGAGCTACAGGTTCTGCAAGTGATCAGCTAAAGCGGTCTGTCGAACTGTTTGGCCTCCTCCCATATCTCATTCATTTCATCAAGGGTCATGTCACGCAGTGACAGCCCTTTGGCCAGTGTCTTTTGCTCCAG
>DAIDJT010000395.1 GCA_027451265.1 Bacteroidales bacterium
AGCTTGATTTCACGTTCACGTCTGATAGCATCTGATTTCAGTCTAAACTCTTACTGATAAACCAAAATCCACGGTTTACCTGAACGGGTATAGTTCGTGGCGCCTGCATTGTGCTCAATTATCCTTGCTTCAATATCGGAACTGTAACCGACATAATACTTATCTCTCGATGAACTGTAAAGAATGTAGACGTAGAACATAATTATCCGATAAAAAAAGGCTGCAATAAGCAACCTTTTCGTAGCGAGAGGGGGGCATGATCCCCCGACCTCATGATTATGAATCATGCGCTCTAACCAACTGAGCTATCTCGCCGTGTCACCGTAGCTTCAGCGATGGAGGACTGCTCCTCCCGCAACATCAGCCACATCGGGTTTTCGAGGGTGCAAATATAAATATTTTTTCATTCTGTTCATCCCGCTTTTTCTTTTCACCAAATATTTTTATATTGTGTGAAGTTAATAATAGCCATGAAATCAAAATTTGAACTTGAATTCACTCTG